>URMA01000013.1 GCA_900548875.1 uncultured Porphyromonadaceae bacterium
TGTGCCGGTGTGGGCAGGCTGTTGAGGGTCAGCAGCACTTCGGGAGCGACGTTGGCTGCCACCAGCGTGCCGAAACCTGCGATGGAAGCGTAGATGGCAATGCCGATGAAGCATACGGCGGTTATCAGTCCGAGAACAAGGAAAAGCATGACAATTCCGGCAGTTATGGCCATGCATATTTTAAACAGCGTTACGGCAATGTTCAGCAAGGTGCCGGCAATGCTGCGAGCCTTGCTTTTGGTGGATTCCGCGGAGATGAAGGCCCCTGCCTGTTTGGTGCCTTTGATGATTTCGTCGCGCAGGTTGTTCATGTTTACGGGTTTGCCCTGCATCATCAGCCGCTCTTCCGGTGTGCGGGCTTCCGGTATGATGAGCCACATCAGCAGATAGATGAGAATCATGACGCCGTTGGTAAGGATGGCAAAGAGCACCATCAGGATACGGCACAGCAGGGTGTCGAGTCCGAAAAAGGCGGCGAGTCCGGAGGTGACGCCCGAAAGCATCTTGTCGTCGGGATTTCTGAACAGTTTTTTCCCTACCTTTTGTTCGGATTCAGGAGCGGACGCGGTGGCGTCTTCCGGATTTTCGTTCCATTCTCCGTCGTCCATTTCTTCCGGGTTTCCGATGCGCTTGATGATGCTTTCGATGTGTTCGATGGTGATGGCTTCCACGCCTTGCGCTTTCAGTTCGGCAAGGAGCTCGGCGATGCGGTGTTCGATGTCGTCGGCGATTTCCGCCCCGTCTTCCTTGTGGGCGAAATATCGTTTCATATTGTTGAGGTACTGGTTGAGCAGTTCATATGCATCTTCGTCGATGGCATAGAGCGACCCCAGCAGATTGATGGTGATGTTCTTTTTCATTTTTCGGTGGATTTTGTCGTGAGTTGGGTTATTTTGATTTCAGATGGCCGACGGTGGCGGCAAGTTCGTTCCATGCCGTGTCGAGTCCGTTCAGGAAGTTTTCGCCCTCGGAGGTCAGCGCATAATATTTGCGGGGTGGCCCCTGGGTGGATTCTTTCCACTCATAGCTGAGCAGTCCGTCTTTTTTCAGGCGGGTCAGCAGCGGATAGAGCGTACCTTCGACAACAATCAGCTGGGCCTCTTTCAGCTTGCTGATGATGTCGGAAGCATACGACGGTTCTTTGTGGAGCAGAAGCAGAACGCAGTATTCAAGCATCCCTTTCCGCATTTGTGATTTGGCATTGTCGATGTTCATAGTTTCAGTTGTTTAAGGACAGTTCACCGGTATTTTTCCTTTTGTTGCTGCAAATATATGTATAATATTAGTACTATGCAATACATAGTACTATATTTATTGAACCGGGAAGTTTCGATTTTAGGCGGCCTGTCATGAATTTGCGCTTGATTGTGAGCAGTTTGTACATCTTTAATGCCGCCGTCCGCCGAAAGTACGATGACCGATTTTTGTTAAAATTCCAAATCCTGTTTATTTTATCGGAAACGTTATCCGATTTGTGGAAAAACCTGCTATCTTTGTAAACGATAGGATACGACACTGTTTTGCCTTGTGCTTGTAGGTCAATGTCCCGTCTCAGTTTAAATTAAAAATGTATTTTGATGACAAAAACGAAACATAATTCTAATACTTACAGTTATGAATGCGCAAAAATTTTTTAGACTAAACCTTTTGAGCCTGTTGGCTCTCGTGATTATGATGGCCTCCTGTTCGAAGGATTCTTCCGAGCTGATGGGCTTTGTGCCGAAGGATGCCGATGTCGTGGCGACATTGAAGCCGATGGATTTGGCTAAGAAGGCAAACCTGAAGGAGTTGAAAGTGTCCAATCCTTCACTGACGAAGCTGAAGGACCTGTTTTTGGCTGACAATGGCATAGACCTTCGTCAGACAGTATTTTTCCAAATGGGAGATGAGGGATGTTTCATTTTTGCCATCAAGGACAAGGGTAAATTTGAAAAGGCCTTTGAAGGCATTTCAAAAGACGAGATAAACGGCAAGCCTGCCTATCCGGAAATGAACCTGATTGTGGCCGACGATTACGGCTGGATGGTTGCCGACGGCGATATGGCGGCAGTGGCAGGAAAAATCGACGGTTGGATGACACAGACGGAAGAAAACAGCATTCAGGCCGTGAAGGGATTTTCCGACATGATGCTGAAATCGGATGTCGACGTGTATGTGAACTTCGGCAAGATTTACGGAATGGCTCCTGCAAGCGAAAGAAGTATTCTGTCAAATATCCCCGCTTACCAGAAGCTGAAGGATGCCAGCCTGTACATCAACCTGTCGTTTGAAAAGGAAGATGTATTCTTGAAATTTCATGCTTTGAATACTGAAGGCAAGAACATGCTTCCGGAAATGGGACTGAAGGATATCGACAAGTCGGTGTTCAAATACATTGACGAGAAGTCGTCTTTCGTAACGGCTCAGGCTGCCAATCAGGAAATGGTTGATTCCTATAAGGCTATGATGGCGCAGACGTTGGTAGTGCCGTCTGAAAAGCAGATGGCTGACGTGCTTTTGAACAGTTGGGACGGTTCTCTGGCTGTCGGTATCACGGTTTCCGACTTGGACAATTATATGGCCAACAGCGGTTCGCTTGTTCTCGGTCTGACTGAAAATGGGGAAGAAAATCTCAACAAAATGTTCAAAAACGAAATGGTGACGATGGGATTGCTGACAGAAACGGGCAAGAATACCTATACGGCCAACAACATACCGCTTCCTTCACCCTTGACATTGAAGATTGTCGACAACAAGCTGGTGGTGAACTATGGAGCTGAAGTGAAGGATTCCTACAGTGCTTCGAAATTCTCCGGCAAGTCGTCGGGTGTATATATCGACTGCTCCGAAGGTACGCCATTGGCACAGTTCCTTCAGGGAGCTTTGGGCAACAAGCCGGTTTCGGGCTATGTCTATGGATATATGGACGAAGAGGAAGGCTCGTTGCAGATTCATGTCAACAATGCCGGCGGCGAACATGAAAATGTGATGAGTCTGCTGGTTGACCTGATGTCGCTGGCATTATAAGCAATAAACAGTTACATGCAGAAAATAAGTCTTAACAATACGCTTCCGAAGGTTTTCGCCGGACAGCCGGGCATCCGGTCGGATGTCTGGCTGAAGGACGTGACGTTCGAGCGTGGAAAGAAATATCTTGTATCAGCGGAAAGCGGTGGCGGAAAGTCATCGCTTTGCGCTTATTTGTTTGGCTATCGTACGGATTTCAGCGGTGAGATAGCGTTCGACGGCGTTTCGGTCCGTCAGATTGACATTGCCCGCTGGTGTGAAATCCGCAAACGGGAGATAGCCTATCTGCCGCAGGATTTGCGGCTGTTTCCCGAACTGACGGCATGGGAAAACGTGGTGTTGAAAAACCGTCTGACCGGTTATCGGACAGAGGCGGAAATCCATCGTTTCTTCGACTGTCTGGGTATCGGCGAAAAGACGGACAGTCTGGTGGGAAAAATGTCGATCGGACAGCAGCAGCGTGTGGCCATTGTCAGGGCGCTTTGCCAGCCGTGCGACTTCTATCTGCTGGATGAGCCGGTGAGCCATCTGGATGCCGCCAACAACAGCGCTATTGCGCGCTTGGTTGAGGAGGAGGCGCAGAAAACCGGTGCGGGAATCATTGCCACGTCGGTGGGCAACAATTTGGATATGGCAGCCGAGGAGGTGCTGAAATTATGAAGAAATCAATTCTCTGGAAACTGCTCCGCAAGCATGTCAGCGTAGCGCAGATGACGGGCTTCGCCGTTGCCAATATGGTGGGATTGACCATCGTGCTGCTCGGCTTGCAGTTCTATGCCGACGTGAAGCCGGTGTTCGACGACGATGACGGCTTTCTGCGGAAGGACTATATGGTGGTGACGAAACGCGTAAGCGGAATTTCGTCGCTGAAAAGCATGCTGGGCGACAATGCGACGAATGCGTTTTCCGACGACGAGCTGAAGCGGCTCCGTTCGCAGGATTGGGTGCGGAATGTGGGAGAGTTCATGACCTCCAACTATGAGATATACGGCTCCGTGGGACTGCCCGGTAAGGATGTGTCGTTGCGTACCAGCTTCTTTTTTGAAGCAGTGCCTGACGAATATATCGATGTGAAGAGTGACGAGTGGAAGTTTGACCCTGCCCACCCCGTTGTGCCGATTATCATGTCGAAGGACTATCTGTCGCTCTACAATTTCGGCTTTGCCGCTTCGCAGGGCATGCCGCAGGTGAGCGAAGGAATGATGGGCGCCGTGCCGATTATGCTGCGGCTGACAGGCAGAAACGGAAAGTCGGAGTATATTCAGGGCAAGG
The DNA here is from genome assembly GCA_900548875.1 of uncultured Porphyromonadaceae bacterium. Lineage (GTDB taxonomy): Bacteria > Bacteroidota > Bacteroidia > Bacteroidales > Muribaculaceae > Limisoma. The sequence continues at coordinate 4,279 of URMA01000013.1, forward strand.
TCGTCGGTTTTTCCAACCGGTTGAACACGATTGTTGTGCCCTACGATTTCATGCTCTGGAGCAACGAACGCTATGCGCCGGGTGTGAGCAGCCGTCCGTCGCGGCTGATTGTGGAGGTGAGCAAGCCGGGCGACATCGCCATCGAGAAATACATGCAGGCCAACGGCTACGAGATAGCCGGCGACAAGCTGAACAGCAACAAGGCCAGCTATATGCTCAACATTGTGATGGGCATTGTCATCGGCATCGGGCTTATCATCAGCCTTCTTTCCTTCTTTATCCTGATTTTGAGCATTTACTTGCTGTTGCAGAAAAACACCCGTAAATTGCAGGATTTGCTGCTCTTGGGTTATTCGCCTGCCGAGGTGTCGGGACTGTATGTGCGGATGGTGGTCTATGTCAATGCGGCGGTCTATGTGCTGTCGGTGGTTGTCATGCTGGCATTGCGTTCGCTCTATCTGCCCTATCTGGGTGCATTGGGCATCAGCGGTTCGTCGTTGCTGTTGTCGGCAGGTGTCGGACTGTTGATAATCGCTCTGATTTCGGCCGGTAATGTCGTGGCAATTCGCCGTAAGGTGAAAGCCTTGTGGTGGGTTGAAAAATAGAAGTACTGAACAAAAAAGATATAGTATGAAAAAAATTATGTTGGCGGCGGCAGCTGCCATGGTGGCCTTCTCCGGAATGGCCGGAACAAAGGCAATAGCCCATCGTGGTTATTGGAAAACGGAAGGTTCGGCACAGAACAGCATCCGTGCCCTAATCAAGGCGGATTCTATCGGCTGCTACGGCTCGGAATTTGACGTGTGGCTGTCGAAGGACGGCAAGCTGGTGGTGAACCACGACCGTGTGTTCAAAGGCAAGAACATGGAGGAGTCGACTTTTGCGGAACTGACGGCCGTGAAACTCGACAACGGTGAAAATCTGCCTTCGTTGGAGGAATATCTGAAAGCCGGGGCACAGTGCAAGACCAAGCTTATTCTGGAATTGAAGTCGCTCAGTTCACCCGAACGCGAAACGCGGGCCGTTGAACAGATTGTGAAGATGGTCGAGGCCATGGGGTTGCAGAAACGTATGGAATACATTGCCTTTTCGCTCCATGCCTGCAAGGAGTTTGTACGTCTTGCTCCCGAAGGTACGCCGGTCTACTATCTGAACGGTGAACTTTCGCCGAAGGAACTCAACGACCTCAAAATGGCAGGACTCGACTATCATTTGGGCATTGTGAAGGACAAGCATCCGGAATGGATTGGAGAGGCGCATGATTTGGGCATGAAGGTGAACTGCTGGACTATTAACAATGTGGCCGACATGTTGTGGCTGGTGGAAAACAAGGTGGATTTCATCACAACCAACGAGCCGGAAGCGCTGCTCAAGCTCCTTCGCGAAACCTATGGAGAAAAATAGTCGGCAGATATTGATTTCTGAAGAAATAGAAAGGTCAAATCAGACAGATAAAGAGTTCTGCTGTCTGATTTGATGGAATAACGGATAGAACTCTTGGTTTTGTTGTCATGAAAAAAGTAATATTTTTCTTGTTAATGGCTATTCTGGCTTTGCCTGGTCAGGCACAGAAATATCATGACGCTTTGATTCAGGAAGCGAAAGGAAATGTAAAGTCGATAAATTCCGGCGGTTGGCTGTATGAATACGGCAGTGACGGTGCTCTTAAAAAGATATTGCAGGGCAAAGGCGAAATAATTTTCGATATCACCAGAAATCCGTCATCACGATATGTCGAAACTTTTACGGTGTATCAAGATGGAAATCGTGCCGAGGCGTTGTATAAGAACGTATATGAATATAAAGGCGGACTGGTATCTTCTTATGCTTGTATCGCGCTCGGAGGGATGTTCCGTGAGCTTCTTGGTGATTCCAGTGTGGAATTTTATTATGGCAACGGTTTGTGTACAGGAAGCAAATCGAAAAGCGGTGCTGGTATTGTTGTGGAATATGTTTATGACAATATAAAGGTTGACAATAACGGCAACTGGATTTCAAGGGATGTTTATCAGCTTTCGGATGGTGAGAAAACTTTCCAACAAACGGAAACGAGGGAAATAACATACTGGAATTAACTAAGTTAAGAACAGCAAAAAACAACAGCGGTTTGCGACACCCGATGGCGGGCCTTCGCAAACCGCTTGTTTTATGTTGTGGATATGACTGTTATTTGACGATCGAACCGGCCACTACGTTTGCCACTTTTCCGCGGAGAGGGGCCAGATTGCCTTTGTCAACAGGGTGTACACGGTGTGCCAGCAGAATGATGGCTACATCATTTACCGGGTCGATGATGATTTGCGTGCCCGTGTAGCCCGTATGCCCTACCGTATATTCCGGGTCCAGCAGGTTCATTGTGTTTTCGCTGTAGGATACCCAACCGAGCGTATGGCCGATGCCTTTCGTGTCCTCCGGTTCGCGGAGCATGGCCTCGACAGTCAGTTTGCCCAATACGCGTTTCCCGTTGATTTCACCGCCGTTGAGCAATGCCGCGCAGAGCACAGCCAAATCTTCGGCATTTGAGAATACGCCGGCATTTCCCGAGTTGCCGAAATTGAGCAGGCGTGCGAGCGGGTCGTGGGTTTCACCCAGCAGAACACTTCCGTCGGCCTGTTTTTCCGTCGGAGCCACCAGCTGCATGATTTCCGTCTTGCCGAATGCTTTCGGGCAGTAGGTGGTATGTTCCATTCCCAGTTTGTCGAAAATGTTCTTTTGCGCATAGTCGCAGAGGCGTTCGCCCGTGATGCGTTGCAGGATGTTTTGCAGCGTGATGAAGTTGAGACAGCTGTAGCGGTAGTCGGTGGCAGGCTTGAATCCGCGTGGCATCGTGCAGATGTAGCTCATCAGCGAGTCGGGGTCAGCCTTTCCGTAGGTTTCAATCACCTTGTCGACCGATGCGTAGGCCGGCAGTCCGGATGTATGGGTAAGCAGGTCAATGATGCGGATATCGGTTTTTTCGCCCGTTTCCGGGTCGACATACGGCTGGAAATTGGGAATATATTGGCTCACCTTGTCGGCAAGGCGGTAGCCGCCAGATTCGAGCAGGTGCATCATCGACATGGTAGTACCTACCACTTTGCTGCATGAAGCAAGGTCGAACACCGTGTTGGTGGTCATCGGCACCGTGTCGGGATACACGCTCTTGTTGCCGTAGGCTTTCAGATAGGCAAGTTTGTCACCTCTCACCACGGCTAACACAGCACCCGGCATTTCGCCTTCGTCGATGGCATCATAAATAAGCCGGTCCACTTTTTCCAATCGTTCAGCATCCATGCCGACAGATTTCGGCGATACTTGTTTCAGGCCTTTTGCAGCAGATTCAAAGCCCGCTGCACACGAAAGGCACAGCAGTGCAACTGCCAACAGTTTTCTTTTCATAATATTCTTAGGTTAATAGTAAGTTAAATGGTTAAACAGTGGCAAATGTACGACAATTTGCAGAAACCACACCATAGAAACATCCTATTGCATTCCAATAAATTTATAAAAAGTGTTTTTGATGTTTAATTACTGTTGTGCGGTCGGCTCGATAGAACTGAATTTCCTCCAGATTTTGGCTTTCCTGTACTTTTCAACGCACGACGGTTTGACCAACAGCCGTATTGAGATGAATTGTGTGTTGTCGAAAGCATCCTCATCAAGCGGTTGAGGCTCGTCTGCGAGATTGATGATTTCTTTTAGTGAATTGCAATGCAGAAACGATCCGTCGCCAATTGATGTGACAGAACCGGGAATATAGACAGTTTGCAAAGCTGTACACAAGGAGAATGTATACGGTTGGATTGCCGTAACGGAATTGGGTATGGCGATTGATTGCAGGTTGAAGCAGCGGGTAAATGCCCCTTCTTCTATGAGTGTCACAGAATTGGGTATGTTGACGGTGTGTAGCCTTTCGCATTGCCAAAAGGCATCTTTGCCAATTGTCGTGACAGAACGGGGGATGGAATAACTGCTTTGTGGTTTCCCGTGTGGATACGAAACGAGAGTTGTGGCATCTTTATTGAAGAGTACCCCGTCAATTGATTTATAGTGTTGGTTATTGTCGTCTACCATTATGTTTTCCAATGCTGAACAATCCTGAAAAACTACCCTGCCCATGGTGGTAACAGAACCGGGTATAGTGATTGACTTTAACGCAGAACAGCAGGAAAATGCACAATCCTCAATGGTAGTGACAGAATTCGGCAGACTGACCGATTGCAGGCTTGAACACCAATCGAATGCCTGTTTTCCAATGGTTGTGACGGAGTTTGGAATGTCGATGGAAACCAATGCGGAACAATGGCAGAATGCCCATGGTCCGATTGTCGTTACGGAATGGGGTATGCTGATGGATTGCAAGGTTTTGCATTGCCAAAAAGCGTATTCCCCCACTGTAGTGACGGAATTGGGGATAGAATAGCTGTTCTGTTTTTTTCCTCGTGGATAGAATAATAGGGTTGTCGCCTTTTTGTCAAAAAGCACTCCGTCGATGGATTGGTAGTGCATGTTGTTGCTGTCAACGATGATGTCCTGTATTGCCGTGCAATCCGAGAATGCGCCTACGCTGATAGATGTGACAGAATGGGGAATATGGACGGCCTTTAGCGTCTTGCATCCCCCAAAAGCACCCTCTTCTATCCTGGTGACAGAAGGAGGGATGCTGACAGACTGCAAATTTCCGCATTGGTCAAATCCGGGTTCTCCGATTGCTGTGGTGAAGTCCGGGATGCCGATTGTCGTAACGCTGTACTCTGAACCGTTGTCGGACACTTTCCCCGGAATCGTAATGTCGGTAGCTGTCGTTGTGCAGGAAAACACTGCCACTGTTTTGTCTGTATCCGATATGACCTGATAACAGAAGTCGCCGATTTGAAAGCGTTTTTCGGCCATGGAGGCAAGCGAGATGAAAATGGCAATCAGCAAAATGGCAGGACGTCTCATCATAATGTGTATTTAGCTAAGGTTCTTGTTGATATATAACGCTTTAAAGTTAGGTATAATTATCGAAAGAAACAACCTAAAAATAAAAAGGTGTTTTATACAACTCAGGGCCGTGCCGGTTGGCACAGCCCTGGGAAGTGATGATTGGAAAGGTTTTGTTTGTTATTTCTTGATAACCTTTACGGTCTTTGTTGCGTTGTCCTTGGCAATGTGGAACAGATAAACGCCGCGGGCGAGTGATGCGAGCGAGATACGTTCGTTGTCGGATTCGATGTTCATCGTGGCAACAGTCGAACCGGTAATGTTCATGATGGTCAGCACGCTGTTGGCTGCGCCGGAAATGACGGTTGACTCGCCTGCCGGATTCGGATATATGCGCAATGTGGCATCCAGGACGTTGTTCACACCTGAGAGTTCTTCAAATTCCACCGTTACGGTTGAATTTTCTTTCAGTCCGTCGAGCGTATAGGTAGTTTCCTTGCTCTCAACGGTTTCACCGTTGACGGTCCAGCCCTTTACGGTGTAGCCTTCATCCGGGGTTGCCGTAAACACGATGTCGCTGCATTCTTTAAGTGTCTGTCCGTCGCTGACAGCTTCGTTGTTGCTGCTGGCTGCGATTGTACCGTTGCCGATGGCGTTGAAATTGACGGTGTAGTCGTTCAGTTCGGAAGCATAGAGCGTGAAGCTTTCGTCGGTCTTGATTTCATTGTTGGCATCGCGGATGGTCACTACCATTTCCTTGCCGTTGACAGCGCAGTGGAACCAGCGGCCGCTTGAACCAGTGCTGCGCATGTCGCCGAGTTCCATGTGGATTGTTCCGCCGATTACCGGAGTGAAGGTGCGTTGGTTGCTGGTCGGCACAAGATATTCGCCGTTTTTCACCTGTACGCGTTTATATGTGTGTCCGTGTCCGCAGAACACCATTTGTACGTTGTGCTTGTCGAATACGGGGCCTAATATTTCCTGAGCGTTCGGAGTGTAGGCACTCGGGTAGATCGGATAGTGGAGAGTGACCACTTTCCAAGTCTTGTCGGCATGTTCAGTCATCACTTTGTCCATCCATTTTGCGTATTCCTGAATGATGTCGGTCGACGATGCCGGTCCACGGTGTTCCCAGTCGAGGGAAATGACAAGCATGTTGCCGTATTCAACGGCATAAGTGCCGGTGCCCAGCAGTTCCGGATCGAAATCGGGAGCGGCAACGGCCGAGTGGTGTCCGTTGGCAAATTTGATGTTGTCGGCATCCGGGTTGCCCATGTATTCGTGGTTACCGTAGCTTGCCACGCAGTCAATGTTGGCAAATTCCGGCCGCTGGTTCAGCAGATAGCCGTAGTACATGTAGCAGTCGTAGCGGTCGTCAGAGTCGATGATGTCGCCTACGTTGAGGCTGAACAGCGGACGTTCGGGCATTTCGCCGATTGTCTTGGCAGCAGCCAGGAATCGGCTCATGTCAGCAATTGAAGCAGCCTGCAGGTCGCCGAATGCGCTGAACGAGAACTTGTCGGTTTCGTAAGCCGTCTTGAATTCGCGGGTTTCCGACCAGTTGGTGCCGTCGCCTACCTGATAGATATAGTCTGTTCCCGGTTCAAGTCCGCTGACGGTCACGGAGCTGCCTTTCACTGTACCGTTGCTGACAAGGGCATTGTATTCGATGATTTTTGTTTTTCCCGTATGTTCCACAAAGGCTTCTTCGCCGTCAGCCTTCTTGGCAATCTTCAGAATGGCTTCGCCTTGTGATGAAACGGGGTTGTTCATCCATGTGATGGTTTTCGATGTCATCGGGTCGGGTGTCACACCGGCACGAATATATTCAGGCGCTTCGGTCAACAGGGGTTTGAGCGTGCGGGTAAACATGGTGTAGGAATATTTTCCGTCCTTTTCCGCATAGAGGTTCACTTCCTGTGCCGCTTTCGTAAATTCGAGGTCACTGACAGTTCCGTCGGCACCGGTGATTCCCGAGTCGTAGGTGGTGGCCATGTCGCTGGAAAGCGCATAGACATTGGCTCCGGCTACCGGATTGCCTTCCTTGTCGGTAACGAGCACGGCTCCCGGAAGCCCTACAATGCGTTTGGTGATTTCCAGATCGTAGGACGATTGGATAGGCTTTTCAAAAGCGTCGAACAGCGAGAACAGCGACAGGGAGTTGTCGGCATAAGTAGCCTTTGCCGATACCGGCATACAGCGGAGTATGTCGGTCGGATTACTGTTTTTCGAGATGTTGACGTTTACGGTGGCGAGCGTTTCGCCTTCTGCCTTTTCTATGTCATTTATAAGCTTGATGGTCAGGTAGCCGTTCCGTTCGTCATAGCTGTAGGTGCTGCCTGCTGCCGACGATGCGAACGATACGCCGTTTTCAGCATCTATCGAACCGATGTTGTTGATTTCCATCACCAGTTCCAGTTCCTTGATATCGGCGGCATTGTTGGTGTTGATTTTGATTTCGTAAGGCGTACCCACATAGGCATTTTCAGCGTTGGCGATGTTGACAAGCGTCGTTTTTCCGTCGGAGGCCTCCACGGTGAACGATGCCGAGTTGGTGGCGATGTTGCCGAAATTGTCCTCTACTACCACTTCTGCCGTATGTGCTCCGTTCGACAATGTCAGATCCGTGAGCGAAACCGTGTTGGCGGTCTGGTCGACGCTGAAACCCGTGTCGCCGGCCTTGAATTCCGCTCCGTCGACAAGCATGCGGACACTGTTGTAGTTGATGCCGCTCGCTCCCACTTCGGCAAATGCCGCGCCGAGGTCAATCTTGGTAGTGTTGAATGTGCCTGTCAGCGGCAGTCCGTTGCCCGTCAGGCCGGAGATGGTCGGAGCTTCCTTGTCCTCGCTGAACGACTGGTTTGTCACACGGATGTTGTCGACAATCACGTAGCCGTTTACGAAATAGTTTTCATAGCTTTTCAGCACCAGAAACCGGATGCCGTCGGGGTGGAATTCGTGGCCTTTGGGCAGGTCGCATTCCAGATATTTCCATCCTGTCCAGTTGATGGAGGAAGCCAGGTCGGTGTTCGTTACGCCCGAACCTGAGCCGATGGGGCGGGTCGACACTCTGACCCACATTCCCTGTACGCCCGGTGTGGCATATACCCAAATGCCGAGACGTTTTCCGCCTACGTCATTTCCCGGAATCTGGAGCAGGCTACCCGATGTTCCCGGACTGATTTGTGCGGTAAGAGTCTGTTGTTCCTGCGCATTGGTGAAATCGATGTTCACTTTCATGGCATAGTTGCCGAAGCGAACGATGTCGCCTTGTGAAGCATCCATGAGTTCAAGAGTCATTTTTTCGCCGCGGGAGCCAGGTCGAGCCGACCATTTGCCGAAAGTTCCACTTTCGAAATCTTCCATCATTACGGCGTTCGGGTCAACACCCGGACCCGGATTCTGGGCATTTGCCGTCCATAAGCCCGATAGGGAGAGACAAAGCCCGAGGGCTGCCGCCCGGTAAGTTTTAGATTTAAGCATAGGAGTTTGATTTTAAGGTTTATGTTAAGGTTGTAAAAGATTCTTTGGCCTGTATTCGTCAAATAAAGTTGCGGGCAGGAAGATGGCTTGTCTCAGCTATTTTCTCACACTCTCCTCTATTTTGCCCAAAATTAGGGATTTATCGTCAATTTACAAATTAATGAAGCTGAAAAAGTGTTTATAAAATAAAAAGGCAGGGATATCGTTTCCCTGCCTTTCGTTGTGTCTGGTAAATTTCTTATTTCAAATCGAAGCCGATGTCGTGGCGGAAATATTTGCCTTCGAATGTCACCTTTTCAATCGAAGCGAATGATTTGGCGAGGGCTTCGTCTTTGGTTGCGCCGTAGGAGCTGGCTGCGATGACGCGTCCGCCGTTGGTGACGATGCCGTCGGCTGTTTTCTTGGTTCCTGCATGGAACAGGATGCTGTTGGTCACCGTGTCGAGTCCGCTGATAAGCTTGCCCTTTTCGTAGCTGCCGGGATAGCCTTCCGACACCATCATTACCGTTACGGCATAGCGCGGGTCGATGGCAAGGCGGCGTTCAGCCAATGTCGTGGTGGCCACGCCGTCGAGCAGGTCGAGCAGGTCGCCGTCAATGCGGAGCATTACGACTTCCGTTTCCGGGTCGCCCATGCGTACGTTGTATTCGATTATCATCGGTTCGTTCTTTACGTTGATAAGTCCGAGGAAGATGAAGCCTTTATAGGTGAGCTTTTCTTCTTTCAGTCCTTTCAGTGTCGGCTCGATGATGCGTTCCGTCACTTTCTGCATGAATGTCTCGTCGGCAAAGCTGACCGGTGAAACGGCACCCATGCCGCCTGTGTTCAGGCCGGTGTCGCCTTCGCCGATGCGTTTGTAGTCCTTGGCTACCGGCAATACCTTGTAGCTTTCGCCGTCGGTAAGTACGAAAACGGAGCATTCGATGCCCGAAAGGAATTCTTCGATTACGACAGTGGCCGACGATTTGCCGAACATGCCGTCGAGCATTTCCTTCAGCATCTTTTCAGCCTCTTCCAGTGTGGGAAGAATCAATACGCCCTTACCGGCTGCCAGTCCGTCGGCTTTCAGCACGTAGGGCGCTTCCAGTTGCTTCAGGAAGCTGATGCCCTCTTCGAGGTTTTCGGCGGTAACGCTCATGTAGCGTGCTGTCGGAATGTGGTGGCGCATCATGAATCCTTTGGCGAAATCCTTGCTGCCTTCGAGCTGTGCGCCTGCCTTCGACGGTCCAATTACAGGGATATGGCTGATTTCACTGTCGGCAACGAAATAATCATAAATGCCGGCAACAAGCGGGTCTTCGTTTCCTACCACTACCATGGTCACGCCGTTGGCGAGAACAAAGTTCTTGATGGCGGGGAAATCGAGCGGCGAAAGGGCCACGTTTTCTCCATATTGTTCAGTGCCGCCGTTTCCCGGAGCGATGAACAGTTTGTCGAGGTGTTGGCTTTGGCTGAGTTTCCAGGCAAGCGCCGATTCGCGTCCGCCGGAGCCGAGCAATAGTACTGTATGATTTTTCATTGTCTGTAATAGTTTTTATGATGGGTTTATTCTGTTGTTATTCGTTGGTGCTGTTGTCGCCGTCTTCCTCCTTTTTGCGGCGGTGGCGCATGACGACTTCGCCCTGCGGCATATCGCCGTACAGGCGGGGCTGACGGAATTGCACGGCCTTGTTGACCTTCTTGTCGGCAAACACGCCTGCCTCTTCCTTTTCCTTCGGCTTGTTGTCGCGCATACGTTCGCTGTAGGGCTTGCGGTATTTCTCCTCCAGTGCGTTTTTCGGCTTTTCGCGATGGTCGAAGCGTCGGCCTCTGCCCTTTTCTTCCCGCTCCTTTTTCTTGAATTCCGGTTTTCCGAACTTGTCGCCTTGGTTTTTCCAGCGCACAGGGCGTTCGTGTTTTGTCATTAGTCCCAGTTCGCGGTTATGCTTGCGGAATTCGGCATAAGTGCCGTCAAAAATGTCATATTCGCGGAACTCGCATTCCAGTCCGCCGTTGAGAATCGGTGTTTTGGAAGTCGGTTTTAGACCGATTTTGTCGAAATATTCCGACTTGTAGCCGATGATCCATGCCTTGTATCCGCGGAACACGTGCTTCAGGCGCTCGCCGATGGAGTCGTAGAGCGCGTCCATGTCGTCGGCCGAGATACGTTCGCCGTAAGGCGGGTTTGTCACGAGGATACCCTTTTCCGGCGCTTCCGTGTAGCGTTGGAAAGGCAGCACTTGCAGGTCGATATACTTGCCCACGCCGGCACTCTTGATGTTGCGTGCGGCAACGGCAATGGCTTTCGGCGAAATGTCGGAGCCGTAGATTTTATAGTGGAATTCGCGTTCCTGCGAGTCGTCGTTGTAGATTTTGTCAAACAGTTCCTGGTCGAAATCACGCCAGCGTTCGAAGGCGAAGCTTTGGCGGAATACGCCCGGATTGATGTTGCACGCTATCAGGGCCGCTTCGATGAGGAACGTGCCCGAACCGCACATCGGGTCGATGAAGTTGCACTCCCCTTTCCATCCCGTTTTCAGGATCAGTCCGGCTGCCAGTACCTCGTTGATGGGCGCTTCCGTCTGCTCAACGCGGTAGCCGCGTTTGTGGAGCGACTCGCCGGAGCTGTCGAGAGAGATGGTCACTTGGTCGTTGAGGATATGTACGTTCAGCTGCACATCGGCGTTAATCAGTCGGATGGACGGACGTTTGCCGTATTTTTCGTTGAAAAAGTCGGCGATGGCGTCCTTTACGCGATAGGTTACAAACTTCGAGTGGCGGAAACCGTCGCTGTTGACCACAGAGTCGATGGCAAAAGTGTCGTCGGCAGCAAGCAGCTGTTCCCAGTCGTATTTTTTGACGGCTTCATAAAGTTCGTCGGTGTCGCATGCCTTGAACGTGTAGATGGGTTTCAGGATGCGCAGTGCCGAACGGCAGCAGAAATTGGCTTTGTAGAGCATTTCCTTGTCACCGCGGAACGCTACCATTCGTCTTCCCGGTTTCACATCGGTTGCTCCCAGTTGTTTCAATTCTTCGGCCAAAACGTCTTCCAGCCCTTGGAAGGTTTTGGCTACAAGGTCCATCTCCTCTTTCATTCTGTATCTTGCTTTAGTCGTAAAATGTTGTTTGCTTTAGCTTGTACGAGTTTTTCGTTTTCAGCCACATCCTCCGTTACCCAGATGTTACCGCCGATGACGGCGTTTTTGCCGATGGTGATGCGTCCCAGCACGGAAGTGTTGGAATAGATAATCACATTGTCGCCGATAATCGGGTGGCGCGGTATGCCCTTGACGGGGTTGTTGTTCTCGTCGTAGGTGAAGCTTTTTGCACCCAGGGTGACACCCTGATAGAGCTTCACGTTGTTGCCGATGATGGCCGTTGCTCCGATAACGACACCTGTACCGTGGTCAATTGCAAAATATTCGCCGATGGTGGCTCCCGGGTGAATGTCGATGCCGGTTTCGGAGTGTGCCATTTCGCTTATCATGCGCGGAATGATAGGCACACCCAACACGAGCAGGGCATGGGCGATTCGGTAGTTGGTAATGGCGCGGATAGCCGGATAGCAGTAGATCACTTCCTCCTGGCTTTCGGCTGCCGGGTCGCCGTGATAGAGGGCGCACACGTCCGTGTGGAGAATTCTCCGCATTTCCGGAAGCTGTTGGATGAATTGGGCGGCGATTTCTGCGGCATGAAGTTCCAGTGCGGCGATGTCGGGATTTTCGTTGCAGTTGTTCCCGATAGCCAGACCGGCAATCACTTGCGAAATAAGTGCGGCATTAAGTTGTTCGCACTTGATTCCGATGATGTATTCCATGTTGTAGGTATTCACATCGTCGTTGCCGAAAAATCCCGGGAAAAGGATGGCACGACAAAGGTCGACAATCTTTTTGATGGTTGCCTGCGAAGGAAGCGGCTCGCCGCTCCAGCGCATGTGGCACATGTTGCAAAGTGATGCTTCGTCAGCCAATTGTGCAACAGTCTGCTTCAGTTTGTCTTCGTGTTTGTACGTCTTGTTCATCGTCCGTTCGCGTGTGGCTTGAAATATGTTGCAAAATTACTCTAAATTAAAGGTTTTCCCAAACAATAGGACGAATTTGTTGTGGAAATGAGGCCGTGTATTTGCCGGTGCTGGCTATTATTTGTATTTTTGTGTGAATAAATTCAAGACAAACCGTGACACAAAAAATAGTTGAGACACCGCTGATGAAACAATATTTCGAGATGAAAGCCAAGCATCCCGATGCTGTGCTGTTGTTTCGTGTAGGCGACTTTTACGAGACGTATTCTTCGGATGCCGTCATCAGTTCTGAGATTTTGGGCATTACACTTACCAAACGCGCCAACGGGCCGGGACAGAGCATTGAAATGGCGGGATTTCCCCATCATGCCCTCGACACCTACCTGCCGAAACTGGTGCGTGCCGGCAAGCGTGTAGCCATCTGCGAGCAGTTGGAAGACCCGAAACTGGCCAAGAAACTGGTGAAGCGCGGCATTACGGAGCTCGTGACGCCGGGTGTGGCCATCAACGGCAATATGCTCGACTATCGTGAAAACAACTTCCTCGGTGCGGTGCACTTTGGCAAGCAGTCGTGCGGCGTGGCTTTCCTCGACATCAGTACGGGCGAATTCATGACGGCCGAGGGAACAATCGACTATGTGGACAAGTTGCTGGCGAATTTTGCTCCGAAGGAAGTGTTGGTGGAGCGTTCCTGCCGCAAGCGTTTCGACCAGACTTTCACGGCAAAATACCTGACATTCGAGCTCGACGAATGGATGTTTACCGACGAAGCCGCCAACGACCGGCTGCTGAAGCAGTTTGAAACGAAAAACCTGAAAGGCTTCGGCGTGCACAAGATGTCGAACGCCATCATTGCTTCGGGTGCCATTCTCTACTATCTCGACCTGACACAGCATACGCAAATAAAGCATATCACCTCGCTCTCGCGCATCGAGGAGGAACGCTACGTGCGCCTCGACCGTTTCACGGTGCGCAATCTGGAACTTATCGAACCGATGAACGAGGAAGGCAAGAGCCTGCTCGACGTTATCAACCGCACCGTCAGCCCGATGGGAGCGCGTCTGCTCCGCCGATGGATTCTTTTCCCGCTGAAGGACGTGAAGCCTATCAACGACCGTCTTGACGTGGTGGAATACTTTTTCAAGGACCGCGATGGCCGCGAACTGCTCCAAAAGCAGTTGGAGCTGATTGGCGACATGGAGCGTCTTGTGTCGAAAGTGGCTGTGGGGCGAATCTCGCCACGCGAAATGGTGCAGCTGAAAAATGCGCTGAATGCGCTTGTCCCCATTAAGGACTACTGCGAAAAGGCCGACAATGCCGTGCTGCGCTCGTTCGGCGACCAGCTGAACACCTGCGCCACCATCCGCGACCGCATCGAGCGGGAAATGAATCCCGACGCGCCCAACATGGCGAACCGCGGAAATGTCATCCGTGAAGGCGTGAACGAGGAACTCGACAATCTGCGCGAAATAGCCTATTCGGGCAAGGACTATCTGCTCCACATCCAGCAGCGCGAAAGCGAGCTGACGGGCATTCCGAGCCTGAAAATAGCCTACAACAACGTGTTCGGCTACTATATCGAAGTGCGCAACACGCATAAGGACAAAGTGCCGGCGGAGTGGATTCGCAAGCAGACGCTTGTCAACGCCGAACGCTATGTGACACAGGAACTGAAGGAGTACGAAGAAAAAATCCTGGGTGCGCAGGACAAGATTCTGTCCATCGAAACACGGCTTTTCAACGAACTGGTGGAAAGCACCGCCGCCTATATCCCGTCCATACAGCTGAATGCCTCGCTGGTTGCGCGGCTCGACTGTCTGCTGTCGTTCACGCGGGCTTCGATTGAAAACCGCTACTGCCGTCCGGAAATCAACGACTCGCTGGAACTCGACATCACGGAAGGCCGCCATCCGGTCATCGAAAAGCAGCTTCCGGCCGGAGAAAGCTATATTACCAACTCGGTGCATCTTGACAACGACCGTCAGCAGATAATGATGATTACCGGCCCGAACATGGCAGGTAAATCGGCCTTGCTCCGGCAGACGGCACTCATTGCCCTGCTCGGACAAATCGGCTGTTTCGTGCCGGCTCAAGCTGCAAAAATCGGTATCGTCGACAAGATTTTCACCCGTGTAGGCGCATCCGACAACATTTCTTTGGGCGAATCCACGTTTATGGTCGAAATGAACGAGGCGGCATCCATCCTCAACAACCTGAGCGAGCGCAGTCTGGTGCTGTTCGACGAACTTGGCCGCGGAACGAGTACCTACGACGGCATCTCGATTGCATGGGCGATTGTGGAGTATATCCACGAAAATCCGCGGTTCCATGCCAAGACGCTTTTTGCTACTCACTACCACGAATTGAACGAAATGGAGAAGACGTTCAAGCGCATTGCCAACTACAACGTGTCGGTAAAGGAAATCGACGGCAAGGTGGTGTTTGTGCGCAAGTTGGTGAAAGGCGGAAGCGAACACAGTTTCGGTATTCATGTGGCGAAACTTGCCGGACTTCCCCCGGTGATTGTCGACCGTGCCAACGAAGTGCTCCACCAGTTGGAGACAGCCAACTCGCGCGACGCTATCAGCCATAGCCTTCAGGAAATGGGCGAGAAGCCGGAAAAGGGCGTGCAGCTTTCGTTCTTCCAGCTCGACGACCCGGTGCTGAGTCAGGTACGCGACGAAATTCTCGGCATCGACATCAACAACCTCACGCCGATGGAAGCCCTCAACAAGCTGAACGACATAAAAGGTATCATTACAGGGAAATAAAGATTGAAAAAGTATAGCAAAAAATAAACATAAAGAACTATGGCAAAGAAGAGCAGACAGGTAAAGACATGGGTGACCGACACGATTCGGGAGGTGTTGAATGAAGCGGAGATACATTATGAATTTCACGCTAAGGACAACGTATTTACGTTTATTCTGCCGTATGAGAACACGGATTTGAATATGGTGATACATGCGGATGATGAGGGCGAGTGGTTCCGCTGCTACGGTTCGCTGCCTGTTCGTTTTCCCCAAGAAAAGTTTGCCGAACTGCTGTTTACCATCAACATGATCAATTTGCAGCGCACGGCCGCATGCCTGCGGCTGAATCCGGAGTCGGGCATTATTTCCGCCTCTATGCTTGTAAATGTGGACGACGGCTGTATCGGTCCTAAAATGTTTCTTTGCAATATGCACGAAGTAGTCAGGCTTCTTGATGAAGAGATGCCGGGACTTATGAAAATAGCCTATGCCGATGTGATTTCAGACCAGTTCCCCGACTATAACATCTTCGACGACACCCATACGGAAAATTGACTCTGAAGCTGCTTTCTTATCTTTTTTTACCGGATAGGTGCATTTTCGATTCGGATAATCCATAATGAGGCGCATATAGTTACGTCGGGCTGCCTGCGAGCTTTTTTATGAATGATTTTGTGGTTAAATTTGGGAATCAAATTCTTCATTTAACTACAAACCAGTATGGAAGATTGCATCAAGAAACTTAACAGCGCCATTGCCGGCGTACGCCCATATCTGAACAAAACAGAGAAGAAAGAAACGCTCGACAAACTGGAAAAGCGCCTTGCCTATGTGGCTAAGGCGGAAACCAAAATATTGATATGCGGAGAATTTAAACGCGGAAAATCATCGTTTGTCAACGCTCTTATCGGGCGAAACCTTTGTGCTGTCGACCAGGATATCTGTACATCGGTCGTTTCCATTATCCGCTATGGCGCGACGGAACGCGTCATGCGTAATTTCGGCGACTTTTCGGCACAGCAACGTGAGGAAATACCGTTTTCTGACATTGAAAAATATACCGTAGGGCGTGCCGATGAGGTGAAGAATACCTTGTTTCTGGAAATTGAGCTGCCGCTTGACACGTTGAAGGACGGCATGGTACTTATTGATACTCCGGGTGTGGGCGGACTTGACCCACGTCATGCTTTCATCACAACTTATTTCCTGCCGCTTGCCGACATCACGTTGTTTATGACGGATGTCAACGAGCCGCTGACCGTCACGGAACTTGATTTCTACAAACAGAAGGTGGCACGCTATGCCAAGCATTCGTATGTGATTGTGAACAAGTGCGACCTCAAGACGCCGGAACAGGTGGACGACATCAAAAAAGACACTGTGGCCAAAATTGCCAAACACTGTGGACGGAAGGTCGAGGAAGTGAAGGCTTTTGCCGTTTCATCGAAGGTGAAGCTGAACTACAACAAGACGAAGGTGGAGAAACTTTACGACAAGTCGGGCTTCAGGGCGGTTGACGAGGCTTTGGCATGCACCATGCAGCATATCAAGGAAGACCAGATACGGATTATTCGCGACGAGTTTGTCGCTACTCTCGACAAGGCGATTGAACCGCTCACGATACAGTTGAACCAGATTGAAATGCCCGATCCGAAAGCTATTGTCGACTTGAAAAACAAGGAGCAGGAAATAGCCGCGCAGGCAAAGGAACTCAACGACCCGGCTTCAGAGTTCAGAATGCGGGTGCAGAAGCGCATCACGGAATATCGCGAGAATGTTATCAACAAGTTGAACGAGCAGAGCATTCTGTTCAGTTCCAATGGGTTGAACTCGTTGATGCTCACCGAGGAAGCAAAAGGTCCGGATGGAGGCAAATGGATCGGTAAGCAACTGAATATGGCACTTGAATCGCTGGGCGCGGAAATTATCATGGAACTGCGTACGGCATTCGACAAGATTGCCACTATGGAAGAGTTTCAGGGAATGCTGCATTTCAATGTGAAGGATTTCAGCTATGAAATCAAGACCATTTCCCATTCCAAGCGAGAGGTGCCGCTCCACAAGCGGCTGATGTCGCTTATGCCGGGAATGGGTGTCGGGTTTGCCACCAATTTCGTGGCCGGTTCCGTATTGACTGCCATTGGCGTTTCGTTTGCATCTGTTGCCGCTCCGATACTTGCTGTTGCTGCCGGGGTGGGTATGGCGTTCAAAAACCATTCGGACACCGTCAACGAAACGGAATTGATGGGACTTCGCGAGCAGTATCAGCCGCAAATCACCGCTGCCATGCAGCAGTTGCGCACGTTTGTTGAAAGCCGTTTTTCCGAATTCCAGCAGGAATGGATTATGGTGATTACGCAACGCGTGAAGGACTATCAGACCACTTTGCAGGACCTGATGAAGAATCTTGCGGAACTTTCCAACAACCAGAAAATGGCATTGGCAAAGCGCATGGAGCTGGAGCGCCTTATCAAGCCGCTGACGGCACAACGCAATTTGGCGGCCATGGTGCTGAACAACCCGTTTGAGAAAAAGGAAAACGACGAAAAAGAATAGGCCATGAACGATAATAGCTACCACACAACATCTGTTGATGCCGGACTTGCCGAATTGCAGAAACTGCTGCCTGCCGGCAAACTGGAACTGCTTCGTGAAACGCTTGCGGTATCGCGCCAAAAGCTGCACGAACCCATGCAGCTTGCCATCGTTGGTAAAATCAGTTCTTCGAAATCCACGTTGGTGAACGCCATTTTGGGTAAGGAGGAGGTGATGTCGACCGGTCAGATGGAAGTTACCTACAATGTGGGATGGCTGAAATACGGTTCGCCGCTGAACGACATAATTATCCATCACAAGGATGGAACGCCTGACTTGCACAAGTCGCCGCAGGATTTCCACAATTGGACCGTGGACAACGATGGGAAAAAGGAACTTATCAATAATGTGAGCTATATCGAAACTTTCGATGATGCCGAGATTCTGCGCGATATAAACATCATCGACACCCCCGGACTTGACGCCGTGCGCGGACAGGACTCGCAGAATACGCTCGATTTTCTGAAGAATGTGCGCCCAGATGCGGTCATCATGCTGTTTACCCACTCTGTGGCGGAATCGACGCTCGATGTGGTGCGCGACTTCAACAGCGGCGGCAACTTCAATCCGCTCAATGCTATCGGTGTCCTTTCGAAAATTGATGTGCTGTGGATGGAAGACGACGAACGTGAACAGACTGCCTTGCAGATTGGGCAGCGCATAGCCGGCAACAAGATGAAGAATCTGCCCATGCTTCGCAAGTCGCTTTTCAACATCTATCCTATTTCCGCCCTGCTGTTTCTTAAAGCTTCTACGCTCAAGGAAGACGACCTCCGGCTAATCGGCCGCCTTAACGGAAGCGATGAGGATATGCTTGTCTGTGCCATGCTGACCGCCAACGATTTCATTGACCCTGACTATGAACTGGCTATCAGCGTCGACGAACGTAGGCATTTGCTGAAACAGTTGGACCTGTATGGCATATATCTGCTTTCCGAACTGCTGAAAAAGAAGCCGGATGCAACCCTTGGCGAGGCCCGCGAACTGTTGTTTGCGGAAAGCGGTGCGAAAGAGTTCATGACCATTTTGCACAATCATTTTGGAAGTCGTTCGAAGCTAATCAAGATGGAAAGCATCTATCAGCGGCTGCAACGTGCCTTGGCTACCGAACGCGCTTCGGCTTTCAAGGATACGGAAACCGTTCGTCTGCTCGACAGAATGGAGCAGCGCATTGCCGACCTGTTCAGCTCGCTGGTGCACGAACACAACGAGTATGAACTCCTCAACCGCATTTATTGCAACGAAATTGATCTGGATGAAGATGTGGCCGATGAGTTTCAGCGGCTTTGCGGAGAGCATGGCGGTTCTGCGCCTGAGCGTCTCGGACTTGACCCGAAGCATGCCACTGTCAGCGAAATGAAGGAGCGGGCGTTTGAACGTGAAAAGTATTGGCGGCGTGCCATCAACGAGGAATTTGACCCCGATGAGAAGGAATGGATGCGCACCGTATTGCAGTCGTACACGCTGTTGCGGCACAAAATCCAGACTGCCGCCTATCAATATGAACAGGCCCGTGCTTTTTTGTTTAACGAAAATTGAATAAAGCTATGAGATACTGTACAAAATGCGGGGCACCCAATCCCGATCAATCCCGTTTCTGTCGCAATTGCGGGGAGAAACTACAGGATGCCGGTCATAAAAAATTTATGACATGGAGAACGGTAGGCGTTCTTTTCTGGATATTAGGTTTGCTATTTATTTCTTTTGTAGCAAGCAATATGCAACCTTGGTCGACCCGACAGTGGGAGTTTAATAGTGGCAATGCACTACTTAGTATTCTTTGTATTGTCTTTTTGTTTGTTGTATATCCATTGTTGCAGCGGTTGAAAAAACTTTGCCATGTGCAGTCGCGCAATTTTAGCTTTGCATTGTTGTCAACACTTTTAACGATTCTTGTCGTCGTTTGTCATTCTTGGAGTGAGACTTCATATGTCGTTTATTCCATCTTGATTATCGGTTTGGCTGTCAATTCCCTTGTCGCATGGTTTCTTCGTCCTGCCAAAGGTGGTGAAAGGTTTCTTAAAGTATATTGGTTTGCTATTGCTGCAATCTGTGCCGTGTTGTCATTGGTAAGCATATATGCGATTATTAATCCTAAAGAATACTGGGAGGAACAGAATGGAATTGTAGAGTCCGGTAAAGATTTCCACTATTCTCATCGGGATATATATGATTTCATGGCTTCGGATGCTATTGAGACAACTGATTCGGTGGGCTTTAATTCATTTGACGAATTACCCTATTTTAGGAATGAATCAAATGTTTTTTTGTTGTTTCACAACACAGATTATCATTGGGGTTCATATGATTTGAATCAATATGTTGGAGAAATTGAATTCAGTTTGCATCTATGTAATTATAGATATTGCCTGTTTGACCGTGTTTTTTCGCTTTATGGCAATGGAAGGGAAGAGTTGTTCGTATATGAAGTGATTTCATCGTCTGCGGAATTGGCAAACGAGATAGGAGTAGACGGAAGCGAGAAAATACAATCAATAGAAAAGAGAGTGAATAGTGAGTATATGATGGACGCTGTTATTGGAACGCTGTTTTTTATGATACTCACTGCATTGTTCTTCTTTGTCGGAAAACGGCAGAAGGATGAAAAATAAGGACAATTATATTATGACGAAATATGGGAAACTGGGTATGTATTGACTTTGGAACAAGCAATTCGGCGGCGGCAATCGTGGTTGACGGCCGTCCGAAACTGGTGTCGCCCAACAGCAAGTCATATTTCCCGACAGTGGCTTGCGTATTGGGAAAGGACAGGATTGCCGTATGCCAAAGTGCAGAGCAGTTTAAGACAAAATATCCTGAATTCTATTTGCAGGAATTCAAGCTCAACATAGCAGAGCCGCTTGACTGTAACGGTGCAGGCTATCGGGAAGTGGTTGCCGCGATTCTGCGCCATATCAAGGGTTGTGCGGAAATCGAAAACAACGGCAACCGTATTGACAACGTGATGCTGACCGTCCCCGCCATCTATACGGAAAGCGACCGGCGTAAAGAGGTGATGCGCCAGGCCGCCCTCGATGCAGGATTCCGTAAAGTGGCTTTCATGCGCGAGGCGCATGCCGCCGCTCTCCACTATGCCTACATTCAGGGCACGGAAACCGTAGGGCTTTCGCTTGTCTATGATTTGGGCGGAGGGACCTTCGACCCTGCGCTGATTATGCTTTCGGGCGAAAACGAACCGGATTTTCTGGGATGTGACAGTGGTGTGAAATGTGGCGGTCAATACTTTGATGCCGCTATCTACAAGCAGGCACAGGCTGAGGCAAAAGCTTCCGGGGTGCCGTTGGAACGGTCGGCCAAATGGAGTGATTTTCTTGCATGCCGTCTGCTGAAGGAAGATTTGTCGGTGTCTCGTGAGGCTACTACATTGCTTTCCAATGGTAATCCGTTTACACTCACTCGTACGGATTTTGAGGAAATGATTCGCAAAAAGCTGTATCTGACGCTCGATGCCTGCGACATGGTGCTGACATCGGCGAGACGGGAGTGGACGGAGGTGGAACAGGTCCTGCTGGTGGGCGGTTCGACGGCTATTCCGCTGGTCAGTTCCTTGTTGCAACAGCATCTGATTTCCCATAATGCTCGAAAAGTAAAAGTTGTTCGCAGCCTCAGTGGCCCAAATGGAGAATATGACCACAATTATGCCGTATGTCTTGGCGGTATCGTCTTGGCGGAAACCGAGTTGCTTCATCCGGAGCCTGAGCCGGAACCGGAACCAGAAATAGGAGAACTTGTAAGCAATGGGAAACACTTCCGACTGAAACTTGGAACAAACACATTCGGACGCGGTCAAGGGCAGGACTTTATGTTTGACGACCCGCACATGAGTCGGAAGCATTTTGAAATAACTGTAACCAAAAACGAAGGACGGGGATTCCGTTACAGGCTGCAAACTGTCAGTACCAGCCGGGCTACCGTGGTAAACGGTACGCTGGCACTCGACTGTACGTTTCCGTTTGCTCCGAAGGAAATCGAACTGAAAGACGGAATGACGGTGCTTGCCGGAAAAACGAAATTCCAGTTTGTTCAAGAACCGAAATAAATTTATACAGATATGCCAAAATATATCAATGACTACAAAATCGTCGACCGCAAGCAGGGCGGTATGGCGGTTGTCTACAAAGGCGTGAACAGTAACGGATTCACGCGTGCGTTTAAGATTGTTCGCCCTGATAAGGCGGCGAACAACCCTGTTCTCTGTCAGAAATTTCTGAAAGGTATTCAGATTCTTCAGCAGCTCGACCATCCGAACATTGTCAAGGCACTGAACGCCTTTACCTATACCGACGATGAGAACGGAAGCATGTATACGGTGCTGGAAATGGACTGGCTCGACGGTACCGACCTGGAGCAGTTGGTCAAGAAAAAATATCCGCAAGGCTTGCCTGTGATGGAAGTGAGAAAAATAGCCATTTATGTGAGCCGTGCCATGAGCTATGCCCATTCGAAAAAAATTCTCCACCTCGACATCAAGCCGAGCAACCTGATGCTTGTCAATGGCTATGTCAAACTGATAGATTTCGGTATTGCCAAAATTATCGGAGAAAACGCCAGCATGGTGGAGGGTGGAGACACGATAGCCACGCAGACGCTGACAGGGGAATCGACCTTTAAGGGTACGCTGGCCTATTCGTCGCCGGAACAATTCAACGGCTCTATTGTTACTGAGCGTTCTGACATCTATTCGTTTGGCTGTACGCTTAATTTCCTGCTGACCGGAACAAACGATCCGAGTGTCCGGGTGAAGGATTCGCATTTTGCCGCCATTATTGACAAATGCCGCCAGCACAATCCAAATGACCGCTATCAGAGCTTTGATGAAGTATTGAAAGCCATAGAGCAGAATGAGACTGTAAAATGTGTCAACTGTTCCCAACCGATTCCCGCCAATGTGAAGTTTTGTCCTTACTGCGGAGCGAAGCAGGAGAAAAAGCCGGAACCGCCTAAGACAAAAGTTTGTCCGAACTGTAAGCAGAATGTGCCTGCTGCCGACCGTTTTTGTTCGAACTGCGGACATGATTTCAGTAAACCTCAGCAGCCTCCCAAGAGGAAAAAGTGGCGGTGTACCAGTTGCGGACGGACATTGCCGGAAGAGTTCAATGATAATTATAACACATATTGTTGCTACTGTGGGCAAAAAACTATGAAATATGAATAATTGCGCTCTATGAAACAATGTTCATTTTGTTATGTGAAGAATCCTGACGACGCCAGGTATTGCCGCCATTGCGGGAAAGCGACATATTCGGCTCCCAATGACGTGGAGAGACCTAAAACTATTGTTAAAAAAGAACCAAAACCTGTTGGGAAAAAAATATTGCTAACGATAGTCTATCTCATTATCGGTGTTTTATATTATACTTTTCTTTTCCCTTCCATTATTGAATGGAATCTTCCGGACTGGTTGAGCGGATTGTTTATTATTTTCCCAGTTGGTTTGGTGTTATCACCGTGGATGTCTGACTGAATTCCATTATGTTTAAGTACATTAACTGAAAAACGATTGTTATGATTGAACTGAAACAATATTCCGTTTTTTGCGAACAAGGTGTCCGCGGAAACAATGAAGACTTCATATATCCGGTAACGGCAGGCAAAAATGACAGGATATTTGTCCTTTGCGACGGAATGGGCGGGCACGGACATGGCGAAGTGGCAAGCGAAACAGTTGCCATGGCTGTTTACCGTTTCCTCGAAGTGCAACATGCCGAAGTGTTTACGGAAGATATGCTTCGGGAAGCACTCGATTTTGCTGTAGAGGAGTTGGAGAAGGCTGACGATTTCAACGACGATGAACGGCGTATGGGAACGACGCTTGTCGTGGTGGTGCTCAATGAATTCGAAATACTTGTGGGGCATGTCGGCGACAGTCGTTGCTATCAGTTCAGTCATGACGGCGACTTGCTTTTCCGCACCATCGACCATTCGCAGGTGGCTGAGGCTGTCCGCCTTGGACTTATCACGGAGGATGAAGCTTTCAATCATCCGAAAAAAAATATACTGACCCGATGTGTACAGGCGAAATCGGATAGCAAGGTTGAAATGACTGTCGACCGTTTGAAGCGCGCTGACGATGGCGACATGCTCCTGTTGTGTACCGACGGAGTGAACGATGCACTGCGCGACGCTGATTTAACACGTATTTTCCATGAAAATCAGGGTAATCTGAATGGTTGTGCGGAAGTTGTCAAAACAGAGTGCGGAATGAATTCTCGAGACAATTTTTCCGCCATATTCATCGAACTGCATGCCGAAGGTTTTCCGCCAAAAGTTCCGGTAGATCCCGAACCTCAACCGGAGCCACAACCAGAACCGAAAGCAGAAAAGTCGTGTCCAAACTGCGGAAAGCCTAATGCTGCTGAAGCTCGGTTCTGTACTTATTGCGGACATAGTTTTGAGGAGTCCTCCAATCCGGTAGATCCTCCTGAGCCCCCGATTCCGGAACCTGTCATACCGCAACCCGGTAATGACAGTTGGATGCATCTGCCGTTTTCCGACAAACCTGTAAAACAGTCCACTTTTTTCATTATACTGGGCAGCATCATTGCAGGGCTGATAGTCATTATTGTTGTTCTGTGCTTCTTGTTGTCGACGGGCGGTCGGCATCCGCACAAAAAAAGGCTTCCTTCATTCCGTGAGTATATTGAAAAGCCGGACCATGATAATGACGATGCTATTGAAATCACAGATTTTTTCCAACAAACATTTAAGCAATAGACAATGAATTTTCAACGGACACTGGACAATCATATTATCTGTGGCAAATGTCAGACGAAAAACCCTTCGGATGCCGTTTATTGCCGTCATTGCGGACTTTTGTTTACAAAGAAACCAGCGAAGAAAAAATCGTCTAAGCAGTGGTTATGGCCGTTGCTCCTTATTCCGGTGTTGGGGTTGGCCGTCTACGCTGCTGTATGGTATGCCCTACAGCCTTCCTATCTCTACATTGATGGAGAGACATTGTCGAGTTTGGAAGTAGAACCAACCGGCGGCACTTCTGTGCTCACTATTTCGACGGACGCTGATGACTATTATGTCTATACACCCAGTTGGGTGACGGCTGAGAAGGGATTTGGTGTATTGACATTGTCGTATGATTCCAATGAATCGGGTATTTCCCGTACGGGTACGGTAAGGCTGAGTGCCGGTGATCTTGAAAGTCAGGTTGTGCTGACTCAGGAGCCAAATACCGAACCGATGGCTACCATCGAAAAGATTTGGTGCGTGCATGATGTGTATCAGTATGGACAAAAGGGAATGGAAATCCACGTAAAGTTTCACGTGAAACGAATGCTCGGAAGAACCGGACGTTGTGTCGCTTATTTTTACCAGTCCGACAACACTACGCCGCTCTATGACTATAATGGAAACTACACGACTTCCGACGGACAGGTTTCATGTGGAAGTGATTATATGCCTTCCTATGAAGAGTCGGTATTTAAGGATTTTACCTTATTTATGCCGCTTGACGAGCTGCATCTGTCAGCAGGGGAATTCGATTTGACTTTTGATGTGGCTGTTTATGACGATAACGGCAATCTTCTTTGTCAGCAGGAAGGCGAGAAATTTACGTTTACGAAAGGCTATTGAACATGAAAATTTGTAGATACTGCGATGTGGAGAATCCTGACGATGCTTTATTCTGCAGAAAGTGTGGAAAGAACTTTCAAAAAAGCAGAAAGAGATTGGCTAATGTCTTAAAATTCATTTTATGGGTTGTAATAGGTATCGCATTGGGCTATGGTCTGACTGCCGGCGGTTTTTGGGTATGGGACTACTTCACGCAGCCTACATTCATTCAGATAGAAGGGAATACGGAGTATGATGTTTCTGTTCTGCCAGTAGAAAATGAAATCAGATTGGCCGTATCCACCGACGCCGACCGTTTTCAGACTGAATTTCCGGAATGGATAAGTTTTAGCGATGAGGTATCTCCTGCCGACAGTGTCTTTTTTGTTGTGTCAGCTAACGAAAGTGACAAGGAGCGGACAGGTACAATCCGGCTCACGGCAGGAAAGCATACGGCGGAGGTCATTGTTTCGCAGCCTCCGATTGACGATGCGACGAGTTCGACTGCTGAGCCCGGAATAGATATCAGCATGCAGACACGTGGTCTTCAGACACATGGCGTTAACAGCTTTATATACAATATCATGTTGGAGCATAATGTTTATAGAGACGGTAAAAAGGGTATTGTCTTTCATGTCGATTTTGAGGTTGAGAATATGAACGGCAAGACAGGCTCTTGTGTGTGCTATTTTTATGATGAAGCAGGCACTGCCTTGAAAGATTCGGATAAAAGCCATTATACGAAAGACGGAAAAGTTTCTGTCGGCGTAGATTTTACATCTGATTCCGGCAACTGTCGCTTCAAAGACTTGCAACTGTTTATGCCGTACAGTCAATTTCATTTGAACGCTGCAGGAACTTACCGCTTGAAGTGCCGTATTATTCTTTGGAATGACCTGCTGGACAAATTGAGCGAATATCACTGGATAAACATCGATTATGACCAGCCTACGCCTCATGCATACGGAAAGATTCTGAATGTATGGAATGAATCAGATTTTATGCCTGACAGCGTTGCTGGAATGAATGTGCATGTCAAATTTGATGTTGAAAACATGAAAGGCAAAACCGGTTTCTGCCAGGTTCATATTTATGACCCGGAAACGGGTTCTCGAATTAAACAAGTGACGGGAACACAACAATTCACTCCCACTTACGATTCTTCGACTTTCGGCAATATGGCGGTTTTTGTTCCGAATTCGTTTCAATTCTTGGGAGAAGGAGAACACGCATTGAAATATAGGGCCGTGTTGATTGACGACCGCGGATGTGAATTGGATAAGTCTGACTATTATAATTTTAAATTGATAAATTACTAACTTTTAAATTAGTTGCATATGAACAATCCTAACATTATCGGAAATCCGATTAATCCATTTGAACAACAGTACCCTGATACTTGTGCCATCAAGTCTCAGCAACTGATTCTCAATGATTTTGGTATACATGTCACAGAGGATCAGCTGGTACAGTATTCTTATGAA
This sequence comes from uncultured Porphyromonadaceae bacterium, assembly GCA_900548875.1. Taxonomy (GTDB): domain Bacteria; phylum Bacteroidota; class Bacteroidia; order Bacteroidales; family Muribaculaceae; genus Limisoma. The sequence goes on from URMA01000013.1 coordinate 31,086, forward strand.
CATGGCTGGTATACAGGTGACGGAAGCGGCACGCTGATGGGTGACATCGGCAATTTGCTGGCGGACGCCGGCATTCCCTGTACACAGCAGATTGATGCCAACGTGTTTGACCTGACAAAAGAATTGGCACAGGGACACAAAATTATTGTAGGCGTTGACAGCAGTGAACTTCACAGCAGCTCGCTTTCAAGCTGGCTGAATGATCTTTTCAATGGCGATACGCCCGACCATGCACTGATTGTTGCAGGTATCGACATGACTGATCCCGAAAATCCGATGGTAATTCTGACCGACCCGGGAACTGGCGAACCTGCTGCCCCCTATCCTTTGGACCAGTTTATGGATGCATGGGCCGATTCCAGTCATTTTATGGTGTCGACCGACATTCCTACGCCGGATGCGATTAATGCATTCCAGGATATGGGCGACACTTATCATTTGCCTGATGTGGCAGGAGTGGACTACAACACTTTCAACATGTTCCAGAATTATAGCCATAACCTTCCGGATCCGGCTATGTATCCCGGCATGGGTGATCCGATGGACATGCTTTACAATGCCTTTAACGTCATGCCGACAGTGCCTGACATGACCTTCCCCGATGCTCTTTCGTACGTAGGATTGCCTCCTATCGACATGACTATGCCTATGTATACGCCGTTTGATCCGACCATGTACGACTACAACAACTTTGGGTTTGATTCGTCGTCTACTTTGAGTGAAACAACCCAGCATTCCATCGACGTGTTGCAGCAGAGTTATGATGACTGTATGCGCTATGCGCAGGATGCAATGGACAACGGCCAGCCTGTGACCGCCCAGATTTTCAGAAATCAGGCTCATGACGCGCAAAACGCTATTGACGACCTTTTGTCGTAGCTCTTTGACCGTTTACAATACGTGGGATCTGTCTTTTCGGCAGGTCCCTTTTTGTTTTTACGGTGCAGAACTGAAAGTTTTGACGGGAAACCGTTATCTTTGTAATATGGACGAAAATAAAGATATCCGAGTTTCGGTCATTGTGCCGTTTTACAATGCGGAGGAGTGCATCGGAAGATGTGCTGAATCACTGATGCGCCAAACGATGAGGAACGACATTGAGTTCGTTTTTGTCAATGACGGTTCGACGGACGACAGTGAATCGCGGCTAAATTCTATTTTGGAAAAATATCCAGAACGAATGAAACAGGTACGATTAGTTCGCCGTCCGAAAAATGGAGGACTTGCTGCTGCTCGTCAGGATGGTTTGGATGCCATGTCCGGACAGTATTTTGTTTATTGCGATGCGGACGACTGGGTGGAAGCGGATATGTATGAATCTCTGCTTGCTGTGGCTGACAGGGAAGATGCCGATGTCGTATGTTCATCTTTTTTTATGGAAACCGGCAGCAAGACTTCGGTTTTGAGATTTAAGACGAGCCGTTTCCCGAATTTGAATGACGCACCTCTGGATACGTTGCATTTTTCCATTTGCAACAAGTTGGTGAGAAGGCAAATCATTATGGAGCATGGGTTGCGTCTGTTTCCGAACGCTAACTGTTGGGAGGATTTGGGATTGTTTTCCCGGGTATTGATTTTTGCCAAAAAAGTGGTGATTGTTGACAAGGCATATTATCATTATCGTCGGGAGCCGAATGCGTCGATGACAACTTCAAAAATGGAAAAAGTGCTGCACGACCATCTGTTGATAGCCGATGAAATGGAAAAATGGTTCGATTGCCAGCCGCCTGCATTGCGGCAGCAATATACTCCGTTTATCCGTTTTGTGCGCTTTACGGCAAAGATAAAGATGCTTCGGGGAAATAAAAAAGACATTGTGCGCTGGAAGAACACTTATCCCGAAACCAACCGGCATATTATGGCGTATAAAAACATACCGCTTCATTATCGTCTGCTCTTTTTTATGGCAGAAAACCTGCCTTCAGGCTTTTGGAAAACAATATTTAGACTGTTGGGGAAATCGTAAAAATAAAGATTATGCAAATTTTTTTGCATAACTTATTTCTATGTCTTGTTATAATTTCATAAATTTGTAAATATCGGCAAACGCAACCTTTTAAAACGAAAACGCATTGGAAACGAAAGACTATAACTCGCTGAATTTGACACCTGAACAGGAAGACGCTCTTATTGATGAAGCCTTCCAGGATGTCTTGAACGGATATTTGAAAAGTAATCACCGCAAGAAGGTGGAAATAATCAAACGTGCCTATGCTTTTGCAAAGGACGCTCATAAGGGTATCCGCCGCCGTTCGGGCGAGCCCTATATTCTTCACCCCATTGCTGTGGCTAAGATTGTGAGCCAGGAAATAGGCTTGGGGTCTACTTCCATTTGTGCTGCCCTGCTTCATGATGTGGTGGAGGATACGGAGTATACCGTTGAGGACATTGAAATGAACTTCGGCAAAAAGATTGCTTCCATTGTCGACGGACTGACAAAGATTTCCGGTGGTATTTTTGGAGACAAGGCTTCCGTTCAGGCCGAGAATTTCCGGAAACTGCTGCTTACGATGTCGGAAGATGTGCGGGTGGTGCTGATTAAGATGGCGGACCGTCTTCACAATATGCGTACTTTGGGTTCGATGCTGCCCAGCAAGCAGTATAAGATTGCCGGCGAAACACTCTACATTTATGCGCCGCTTGCCCATCGTTTAGGTTTGTTTGCCATAAAAACCGAACTTGAGGACCTCAGTTTCAAGTACGAACATCCGGAACAGTATGAGGCCATTCAGGAGAAAATCCGTCTTTCGGAAGAAAAGCGCAAATGTGTGTTCTCTGATTTTGCAGCGCCGATTCGGACCAAATTGGACGAAATGGGGTTGAAATACACGATTACAGCCCGCGTGAAATCGATTTATTCCATCTGGAACAAGATGGAAAGCAAGCATATCCCGTTTGAAGAGGTTTATGACCTGTATGCCGTGCGCATTATTTTCACTTGCGATGATACCGCCAACGAGAAAAATATCTGTTGGAACATCTATTCAGCCATCACGGATATCTATAAACTGCATCCGTCGCGCACACGCGACTGGATCAGCACTCCGAAGGCAAACGGCTATCGCGCCCTTCACTTGACGGTAATGGGACCCGACGGCAATTGGGTGGAGGTGCAGATTCGGAGTGCCAAGATGGACGACATTGCCGAACGAGGCTTTGCCGCGCATTGGAAGTATAAAATCGGTGAGAGCGACGAGGAGTCGGAACTGGAGTCTTGGCTGAAAACGATTACCGACATCTTGAAAGATCCGCAGCCGGATGCCGTCGATTTTCTCGACACCATCAAGCTGAACCTTTTTGCTACTGAAATCATCGTGTTCACGCCAAAAGGCGATTTGATAACGCTTCCGAAGGATGCTACGGTGCTGGATGTGGCCTATTCGCTGCATTCCGAAATCGGTTCGCATGCCATTGCCGGAAAGGTAAACCATCGTCTGGTGCCTATTTCCTATCGCCTGCAGAGCGGCGACCAGGTGGAAGTGCTGACGTCTGCTACACAGAAACCGTCGGCCGAATGGCTCAGCTTCATCACAACAGCGAAGGCTAAAAGCCGTTTGGAAGCGGCGTTGAAGAAGGAACGCCGGAAAATTTCCGATAAGGGTGAAGCGACGCTGGAGAAGATTATTGAAGATTATGAACTCGAGGACAAAAATCATTTCATTACGTTGCTGATGGCGCATTTCAAGTTACTTACGCGTGAGGAGCTGTATTATGCCATTGGAAGCGGACAACTGGAAGTGACCGACAGTTTGGTAAAATCCATCTGCAAGAAGCCCGGACAGGGCCTTCTCAACAAGTTGTGGCCGTTTAAGAGCAAGAAGCCGGCTTTGCCGGAGGTGGAGGAAGGCGAGAATGCCCAGCCTTCTGCCGAAAAGAAAAAAATCGACAGGAAAGCGGTCTATGTGCTGCGTACGGAAAACGGTGTGCACAACTACAAGATAGCACCCTGTTGCAACCCTATCCCCGGTGACGATGTGTTGGGCTATGTGGACGACGACGAGAATGTGATAGTGCATAAGATGGACTGTGCCACGGCCATGCGTATCCGTAGCAGCCAGGGTAACCGTCTGGTGGCGACCCGTTGGGAAGAATCGCCGCTTACGACATCTTTCCTCGCCACGATTTCCATTCAGGGCATCGACCGCATGGGTATTTTGCAGGAATTGATTTATGAAATATCAACCAATATGTCGCTGGACATGCGCCGCTTGAACATAGAGGCAAACGAGGGCGTTTTCACCTGTGAGCTTGTGCTGCGCGTTTCCGATGCGAACATTGTCAACCGACTTTGCCGTCAGGTGAAAAAAATAAACGGGGTGAAGTCGGCTGCCCGAACGAAATAAAATTGATTGAACGATGTTAGAACAACAAAAAGGATTGAAAAAGAAAACTTTATTGAGGATTCTGCTGTTTCTTGTCGCTGCTGCAGTGATAACCTACTTCGTTCCCGACAAAGACCGGAGTAATTTCCACTACAGTATAGGCAAGCCGTGGAGCTATTCGCTGCTGACGGCTCCTTTCGATATGCCGGTCATGCTCGATTCGGCAACTATAAAGGCCAAAAAGGACAGCATCGACCGTGTATTCGTGCCCTATTTCAAGGTGGACAAGAACGCTGAAAAGAATATGCTTTCCCAACTTTCCGGTACGGGAAGCGTAGAGGTGGAACGGATAAAGATGCAGTTGCAGCGACTGTTTGATCGGGGAATTGTCAGCAATGACGTTTATGCCGCGATACGGAGCAACCGCCTGCCGATGGTGTGTCTGCTTCAGGACAAGGTGGGACAGAACATTTCCACGTCGGAGATGGTTTCCGTCAGAAAAGCCTATGAATATATTGATTCTGCCCTTGCCTATTCGATGGTTGTGCAGCGTGTGAAGTTGTCGGAAATCATTGTTCCGAACATGGTGAAGGATACGTTGACAACCAACAAGTTGCTGGAAGATGAATACCGCAATGCCATATCTCCGGCGGGAATTATCCAGCAGGGAGAGCGCATCGTCGACCGTGGTGAAATCGTGACTCCACAGACGGCCATGCTGTTGCAGACGTATGAGTCGATGATGAAGTCGCGCAGCAAGAGTACGAAGGACGTTCACTATCCGATACTTGGCTATGCGTTGGTAGTGGTGATTCTGTTGTTCCTTCTTTACGTGTTCATCAGCATGTTCCGTCCGCGTATTCTGGAAAGCAATCGGAAAATATTGTTCGTTCTGGCGATGATTACCGTCTTTACGGTCTTTTCTTTCATGCTCATGGAGCGTTTCCATGGCGGCATGTATATGTTGCCCATTGCGCTGGTCCCGATTGTGATTGTCACATTCTTCGACTCGCGCACGGCATTCTTTGTGTCGATTGTCCAGATAATGCTTTGCAGTCTGGTGACTGAATATCATTTGGAATTCATTCTGCTTCATCTTGTTGCCTGCATTGTGGCCATTGACACCCTTCAGGAACTTTCCAAGCGTTCGCAGCTTGTGCGTACGGCCGTGTATGTGTTTGTGGTCTATTCTGTGACCTACGTTGCATTCAGCATTCTTTCCAACGGAAACATCAATTCCGTCATGCCTCGCATATTCGTGTACTTTGCCATCAATACCATTATGCTGTCGTTCGCCTATGTGATTATCTTCGTGTTTGAACGCCTGTTCGGCTTCGTCTCGAAGGTGACTTTGGTGGAACTGTCGGATGTGAACAACCCGTTGTTGCGTGAACTGTCGGAAAAATGTCCCGGTACATTCCAACATTCTCTACAGCTTTCCAACCTCGTGTCGGAAGCTGCCCACGAAATCGGAGCAAATACGCAGCTTGCACGTGCCGGAGCGCTCTATCACGATATCGGTAAAATGGAAAATCCGGCTTTCTTTACGGAAAACCAGCACGATGTGAATCCGCACGAGCTGATTACTCCGGAACAGAGCGCAAAGATTGTCATCCGTCACGTGACAGATGGTATAAAGCGTGCTGAAAAGGCGAAATTGCCTGACGTTATCAAGAATTTCATTTTGGAACATCATGGCAAGAGCCTGGCAAAATATTTCTATACTACGGCTTGTAATGCCAACGGAGGTGAGCCGGTCGATCCAGCTCCTTATACCTATCCCGGCCCGAATCCGCAGAGCAAGGAAACGGCTATCTTAATGATGGCGGATGCTACGGAAGCCGCCTCCCGAAGTTTGAAGGAATATAACGACGAAACGATTTCCAATCTTGTCAACAAGATTATTGACGGACAGATCGCTCAGGGGCTGATGAAGGATTCTCCCCTCAGTTTCCGCGATGTGGAGACTGTCAAGAAAGTGTTCATTTCGCGTTTGCGTACCATGTATCATACGCGTGTCTCCTACCCTGAACTTATCAAGAAGGAAAATAAGGACAACAAGGGCAGCGAAGCTCCGACGGCGCAGAACACGACAGAAAACGAAAAAAAATAAATATTGCCGTAATGGAACAACGGGGAATGTGTCAAACATGAGTGGCACGTTCCCCGTTGTTGTTTGTATCTGATAGTTGTGTAAACTGATTATGTTTTCCAATCAATTTCTTCAGCTTGCGGTGGCGGGCTTTTTCGGCGTGATAGGCGCGTAATTTGCCTACGGCTATATCTTCCATCATTTTTTCGTCCAAATGCGCTGCACGGGCGTATTCTCGCCCCACACGGGCTGTTTCTTCTTCGCTGTCGATGTTGAGGCTGCGGAAATTGTTGTAGAGCGTGTTCTTGTCGTGTACGCCAAAGCGCATGCGGTTGATGTCGACCAGTTTGAAATGGTAGACGCCATTGTCGACGGTAAACAGTATATTGCCCGGCGAGAAATCGCGGTGATAGATGCCTTTTTGATGGAGTTCAAACATGAATGCACCCAAGGCTTTGACCATGTTTCGGTAGTCCGGCACTTCGGTTTCCCAATGGCGGATAATGCTGCCTTTGTCCATGCGGCAGATATAGTAGCTTTCTTTCAGCAATCCGCCTTCATAGTTCTCGATATAGGCGATGGGTTCGGGCGTCCCAATCCCCAATTCTTCCAGCCGCAGGGCGTTTTCGTACGACCGTTTGGCTTTGCCTGCCCGCAGGTAGGTATAGACAAAGCGGTTGAGCAATGCCGGAACATGAAAGCATTTTACGGTGACTTCCATATTCTCCAACGGGAGACGGTAGATGATGTTTCTTCCCTTGTAGATTACCGTCCCTTCCTTTGACACTTTTCCCGGAAGTTTTTCGACGAGCGGGGCAAGGTTCTGAAATTTGGGGTTGATGACGATTTTTCGTTTGCTCATGGAAACGCTCGGCGACAGATTAAAGTGAATCGAACTGCAGCGGGAGCAAATCCTTCACGCCGTTTACAACATACACTTTGTCCTTGCCGTAAAGATAGATTTTGATGGGTGTTCCGCCCAACTTTTCGTATTCGAGGATGGCTTGGCGGCATGCTCCGCATGGAGTTACCGGGTTTTTGATGAAGTCGCCGTTCTGCCATGCTGCTATGGCCAGTTTCTCAAATTTTGCGTCGGGATATTTTGAGTGGGCATAAAAAATGGTGGTGCGCTCGGCGCATGTTCCTGACGGGAAAGCCACATTTTCCTGATTCGAACCGCCTACAATTTTCCCGTTGGAGAGAAGCAGAGCCGCTCCTACATGGAATTTGCTGTAGGGAGCATACGACTTTTCAGTCATGGCCTTGGCTTTGTCGACTAAAATTTTATCCTCTTCAACAAGTTCGTTGTAATCATAAACTTGTATATTTGTAACAATCTTTAGTTCTTTCATATATGCTGACTCATTTATGCAAATATAATACTTATTTTCAGAAAACAGGCAACTTGCTGATTTTTCTTGCCTTATTTTTGTTTTCTTCGGCAGTCCCGGTGCATGCCCAGTCGATGGACTATCTGATGTATATTGAACAATATAGCGAAACGGCAGTGCGCCATCAGCAGGAATACGGCATTCCGGCCAGTATCACGCTGGCACAGGGGTTGCTGGAAAGCGGTGCCGGAAAGTCGCGTCTGGCGGTTGAGGGCAACAATCATTTCGGAATCAAGTGCCATTCGACATGGAAGGGCGACGTGATACATGCCGACGACGATGAACTGAACGAATGTTTCCGAAAATATGACGATGCCGCAGAGTCGTTCGAGGACCATGCGCGTTTTCTGATGAAGAAGCGTTATGCCCCACTGTTTGAATTGGACCCTACCGACTATAAAGGCTGGGCAAATGGGTTGAAAAAATGCGGCTATGCCACAGATCCCTCCTATGCATCCAAGCTGATAAACATCATAGAAACGTATGAGCTGTATGTCTATGACACCGGACAGCCTATCATTGCGAAGCGGAAAAAATTGCAGGGCGACGAAACATTGGAGCATTCCATAGATATGGACATTATCAACGAGTTCAAGCTGATACACAAGATGCGGAGAAAGTGGGGATTGTATTATGTCACTGTATACGAGGGAGATACTTATGACGCCATTGCGGATGAATTCGGTATCAAGAAGCGCCGTTTGCTTTCGTTCAACGACCTTGGCCGTCGCGATGAAATGCTGGAGCCCGGCTCCATGCTCTATCTGGAAGAAAAGAACGACTGCGTGGAAACCGGTCCGGAGACCTACAAGGTGAAAAAGGGTGATACTCCCTACTCCATTGCTCAGGAACACGGCATCAAGCTGGAATCGTTCCTGAAAATGAACGGCCTTGAAGCCGACGACCGCCTGCGCGTAGGCAAAAAGCTCCGCTTGCGATAAGAATTTAGGTGTATTTTTAGAATATTGAATTGTCTGATTTTTATAAAAATGGATGACATAATATAAAAAACTACTATATTTGCATTTGGATGGGAAAAATCCAATCCAATACATAGAGAAAAAGAAGCGTTATGCTAGTCTTGTTGTTGAAAACGTAGGAAATTTTCAAATGAGCAAAGATGGCATAGTGGTTCTCACGCATAAGCGTGGGCTGCTATTTCTATATCTGCTCATTAGGTTTTCCTACGACCTTCAACAAAGATGTGGTATTGCAGTTCCACGCTTTGGTATTTTATAAAAATCTTTTTTAGGAACTGGGAAAAGAAAAACACATTAAATGTTATGAATTACCGTCTAGCAAAAAGAGCATGATTGCATGTTTCATTAATTGTCTTTTGTGATTTAAAACCTTAAGTATTATTTTATTAAAACCAGATTTTTATGAGAACTACAAAAATTTTAATCTTATCTTTTTTATCAATCGTATTCGTAAGTTGTGGTGAATTTTCTGATGAGGAAGAAGAAGTTATTAAAAACGGACGACTTTATAATGAGGCTATAGCTTCAGAGTTCTATGACACATTTATTGATTATTGGAATGATGTCATTTATGAAGAATTGGAAACAGTAGTCGATGACTTTGGTGATCAAACGTCGGACAATATTTCAACTATATATTCATTTTTTGGAAATGATTTTTTTACAGATATGATGGTAGAAGCTCAAGAAAAGAAAGCAGCAAGATTGGATTCTATTACAGAATCTTTCAATAAGTATTATGAAGAAACTGTAAGAACTATACAATCTCGAATTGGGACAAAAGGGTTACAATCTACTGTTAGCAGTATAAATATAGCAATTGAAAATTTTGAAAAAGGAGAGAATAAAAAGGATGAAAATATAGGTGGAACATTATTTGGAGGTATTATTATTGGTCCATTAAGGGGATATATTCCTGATGTTGTAACTAATTACACTTTAGAAACAGTATCTTGGAATCAATATTGCCAGGATATTGTGAATAAGGGTACAGCCCAACATTGTCAGTATGTAGTGTTGAAACTAATGCAAAGTTGGTTAAATAAGAAAACAAAGGATAATATAACAGTAGTATATTGTGCTCCTATTGAAGATTCTATTAATTCTTATCTTGTAGGCTATTCCAACCATAGGGCTTTCCAAATTACGTTTTTAAGGAATGATCCGGAAAAATGTAAATTTGAATGGCAAGAGATGGTATATGACTCTGCGAATGTTGGAATCAATTACCTAGATTAAAATAAAGAAACTGCGGCATACCCTCATTGTGGACATGCCGCAGTTTCTTTATTCAAAAGTCTGGATTGCAGGTTATTCTACAATCAGTTTTTGTGTCGTGTATCCTTGCGGAGTAGCAATTTTCAGAATATAGATACCTTTCGGACAGTTGCCGAGATTTACGGCTTCCTGTGCTTCGAAACGGGCGACAAGCGCTCCGGCGGCATTCATTACTTCTACATAGTCGTAATTGCCTTCAATGTTGACCATTCCTTTTGTCGGGTTTGGATATACTTTGAATCGGCTGTTGCCGGCAACTGTTTCGACTGACGACATTTCCGTGACATCGAACTCAATTTCAGCAAGCGGTGTAGTGGCTGATGCAAATACCGCCTTTACACCGGCCTTATGCGTGCCGGTTGACAGGTTGCTGAATGTGTAGCTGTTTTTGGCTACGGTTCCCACCTTCGTGCCGTCGAGATACACTTCAAACGAGAGGTCGTCGCGGATATTGTCGATATCTACACCTTCCGGAACTTCGATGCCGATAAACATGTCGTCAACCATCAGCAGGAACAGATAGTCGGATACGCAGTTCAGGGTGACGTATTTTGCGGATGCCGGTATTTCGTAACGGTATTCTTTCCATTCTCCCATCGGGATAGCCAGCGGATCGTCGCCTGTCAGCCATACGAAATCTCCCGCTTCCTTGCCCTCTGTCGAATATCCTACGCGAATCTTCTCCAGTCCGTAGTCTTCACTATAGCTTTTTGCAAAGAACTTGAACACGAAATCCTTGTTGAATTTCAGTTCCGGCGAAATGATGAAGTCATTGTTTACATCGTCGGTCGATGCAAATGCTGCCAGGAACTTGTTTCCGCTGTGCGGACGGATATTGCTGTCCATCACGCCCAAAACCGGATCGGTTTCATACGGATTGAAAATCATGTAAGCCATCGGACCTTCGCTGTTCGGATAGTCGACAGCGTCAATCGGATATACCGTAGAATTGTCGCCGTCGATATACGACCAGTTCAGTTTGCCCGGAGAGTTGATGGCGAAGTCGTCATGACCTTCAAAGTCGTCCAGCATATAGTTGGTCGTGTTCCATGTGAACGTGCGTTCGCCGTCGGTGCCGGTAGGGGCAATTTCCAGGTTGTAAGGGTCAGCGACGTACTCATCCATTGCATATTGCAAAGCATAGGATGCTTCTTTCGAGAGGTCGACATTTTCCTTTGTAACTGTGTTGAAGCCCTTCTTTCGGAGTTCTACGGTGTAAGTGCCTTTCCATACGTCAGCCACGTTGCAGATGCCATCAGTAGCGGCTGTAGCCGTATATATGTGATTGGTGTCGCCGTCGTTGTTCGTGAGTGTCACCTGCACGCCTTCAGCCTCGTTGTTCGGCGTGTTGGTGGTAAGTGTCAGTGTCACTTGGGTGAGCATCTTGTTGGCAAGACTTTTGCCTATTGTTGCAGCGCCTGTTTCACCGTCCTTGTAGACTGCCTTCACTGCATAGCGGTAGAATCCTTGCGGCTGTGCTCCCCATTGTTTGTCGGTGTATTGCAGTTCTGCCTGTGGAGCGGTTGTCAGCAGCGTCCATTGCGACTCGTCGCCTGTTTGCTCTTCCGTCATTCTCCAGACATTGTATTTCGTTTCTGAAGTCACTGTCGGCAATTGGTCCTCACCCTGCTCGATGCCGATGGCGCGAATCATCAGCGAACGCTGGATATTGTGGTCCTCCACATATTCAAAGTTGCCGGTACGGTAGTCGGCTGTGAAGCAGTTTGTACGTTCCATAAACGGATAGTCGGGATTGTTGCCGTCGTCCAGTCCGAGACCTGTATGGCCCTTACAGCCGATAGCCACCATAAAGCCGCGTGGTGCATCGACAATGGTCGGGAAGTCGAAACGGTTCCATTCGTTGTCAACTGTCGGTACGCCCGACTGTGAATACAGTAGTGTGTTTGTAGGATTTCCTTCTTCATCGAGGTCGAAAATAAATACATTAACAGCCGTGTGGGTTGTTAAATATTTTTCAATATACCAGGTCATGCCTGTTAGGCGTGAAGGTGTGCGGAATACGGTTCCGTAGGCACTATATTCCGTGTCGTCGGTTCTGCCCAGTCGGCCGCCGTGCGTGCCGTTGTCGTAGCGGAATTCCTTCAAGTCGAGCGGTACTTGCCATGTCAGCGACGCTTCCTCGTCGTTGGTTTCTACGGTCAGTCCGTACGGACTCAGCAATTTGTCGTTCAGTGTAATTGTGCCCACGTTTACAGCTTCGTCGGCTACGCTGACGGATTGCGTGTGAGTTTGCAGGCTGTAGCGGTTCACGGTCAGCTGGTAATTGTCATGTTTATAGACACCTTCCACCGTGAAATTGCCGTCCGTATCGCTTATGGCCGTATATTCACCATAGCCGGAAATGCAGATTCTGGCATCGCTTACCGGAGCATTTTCTTCATTGACAACCTTGCCTGAAACGGTAAATTGGGGTAATGAAGTGAGGACTGCGTCGAGCGTCTTTCCGTCCATGTCCGTGAGGGAAATGCCTGTCTCCTTTTTCACTTCATATCCGACTTTGTCGAACATCACGTTGTAGGTTCCCGCCGGAATCTTTTCCAGCGTGTAGGAGCCATCCGCATCGGTCAGTGTGCTGAGTTCTGTACCCTCAAGTGACACTTTCACGCCTTCAAGCGGCTGGCTGCCGTCGGTCACGTGTCCTGTCAGTTTGCTTTCCGACGCTTCTTTCAGCGATACGTCAGTCAGATACAGAATGAACTGGTAGGCATCGGAAATGCAGTGGAATCCCAGATGATAGTTGCCGTCGGCGGCAATGTCAGGAAGCAGGATTTCATAGCTGACAAAGTTGTTGTCGGCCACTGTGTAGCTGCCCAATTTCGTAGTCATGGCTTCAACGGTCTTGTCCGTACCGAAGAATACTTCCATCTTTTCCGGATAGGCGCTGTCGTAGGACTGCAGCTTGAATTCCAGCCGGTATTTTTTGCCGGCCTGCAATTTGATAGGCGAAGAAATCAGCCAATCGTCGGCTGCTGTTTCGCCGTCCTCGTTGTAATAGTAGTAAGCGGCGTCGAGAGTCGTTTCTCTTCTCCACGTGTAGCTGTCATTATTGCTGTCGATGACGGTCCAAAGGGCAAATTCGTCGTCGGTGGCGAAATTGCAGAAGTAAGGAACGGAAATGGCTGGTCCGGCAACTACGGCGTTCGATGTGCCTTTCTCTCCCACTCCTTCAGCGGTGATGGCTGTCAGTTCGTAGGAATAGTTGGCAAGTGATTCGATGGTGTTGTCGTCGTAGGAAGTGCCTGTCGCATTTTCTGTCAGCACTTTTCCGTCCGGCATACGGACAATTTTATATTTCAGTGACGACAGGTCAATCCAACCGTCGTTTACGCCCTTTTCCGGTGCGGTCCAGGTGATACGGATTGAATTGTCGCCTGTGCTTGTTGCCGTGATGGCCGTCGGGGCTTTGGGAACGTCGAAACCCACAAAGGCGGTGGCTGTAGCCGATTCACTGTTTCCGGCATCGTTGACAGCCACTACGCGGTAAGAATGCAGCCCTTTTGCCGGGTTGTTGTCGGTCCATTCCGAAGTCTCGCCCGGAACAGCGTCCGTCACCTCTCCCACCTGTTCCTCATCGCGGTAGATGACAACCTTTGCCAGTGCGTCAAGAGCTCCGCCGTTGAAGGTGGCGGATGGGTTTTTCCATGATAATGTTGCCGATAACTAACCGTCGGAAGCCGGAAGAACGGTCAATTCTTCCACTTTTGCCGGTGCGTTGTCGTTGATTTTTTCAAATGGAATGTATAGGCCTACGATTTGCGCGTTGTTGCCCATGGTGCCCAGTCGTGTGGCTTCTCCTGTTTCCAGGTTCACTTCTGCCAGTACTCCTTCCTGATAAATCGTGTTGACCGCCCAGTAGAGCTTGTTGCTCTTGTGGTCAAATTCCATCGATTGCAGGTATTGGCCTTCCGGCTCCTCAAACGTATAGCCTATTTCTGTCGATTCGCCGTTTGTCTTGTCAATGGTGTAAAGATAGCCGTCGTCTGCCTTTACGGCATACATCTGGCCTTCGTAGGAGCATGCCATTGTTACAAACGTGTATGGCAGGTTGCACACGGTTGTGATGTCACCGGTGGCAAGGTCGACCTTCATCAGCACTGAAGAATGTGCCATGGGCGGATTTCCGATGGCATACATCGTGTTTGTCGAATAGTCGAACGACATGTCGGCAAACAGCGTGTTGAGTCCCGCGTAGTCCTTAATCTGCTTGTATTCGCCGGTGTTGATGTCGACTGTCCCGAATCCAATGGGAGTTGCCACACCGTCGCCGGGAGAATAGATATAGACATAGTATTTTCCGTTGGCAAAAGCCCCTGCCGAGGCTGCAAAATCCTGTGGAAAAGCATGGAGCACTTCAATGGTTTCCGGAGTGTAGGCATTGAATTTGCAGATGCCGTATTCGTCCTGGTTCCTTTCGTCGTAACGAAGCCAGCCGTAGATGTCAGGATACTGTTCCGGAGCCTGCTGGTGCGGCTGCATCATGCGTTGTGGAACGGCTTCCTTACGTTGGACGGTGGTTCCTGCCCTTTCTTTGTGCGGAAAATTTTCTGCCCCGACTACCACTGCAAGCAGTAGCATCAGGATGGCGGTTAGAGTTAATTTTTTCATGTTTGGGTCTGCAAATGGTTTTTAATTTGTTGGTATTTAAGTAATTAAGTTTGTGGCAAGCAAAGAAAATACCCCTCTGTCCGCATTTGTGGATGAGGGGTATTAAGAGTATGTTATAGCATTTGGAGCATTCCGAGGAGTGCTTTTACTTCGTAATTGGAGAGGGTACGGCTTTCCTGCAGTTTTTTTGCGAAATCGTTGGCGATGTCGCGCACGGAACGGTTGCTGAACACTTGTTCCAGGTACTTGTAGGTGTCGTCGAACATGGTCTTTATTTCGTCCTCTTCCAACTGGCAGATACGTTTGCCTTCTTCGGCAATTGATTTATAAAGCGCTTTCTTTACTTTTGCGTAGCTAAGGTCGTTTTTTTTCAGTGACCGGCACATCATGTTCCCGATAAGCATGCCGATGGTCATCTGATAGTGTTTCAAGGTATAGTGCCAGGATTCCTTGGCGGGAATGCCCGGGTTGCCGCTAAAATAATAGTCGGAAGTGAACTGTACGTATTGGTTGGACTCGTTGTCCAAGTCCAGCTTGTAGAGCATGTCTTCGCCATTCCAGATGGTGATGCCGATGGCCATACCTGTGATTCCGTAGCATTTATCCTCTTCGTCGCGATATTTCATAGTGTTCTTTTTTCTACTAACAGATTGCAAAGTTAGTAAAATGTCCGGTAATTCCCGCCTATTTACGCTTTACAATCGTTTTTTCCAGCCTTTTCAAGGCTTCCATGATGACGGAGCGTGGGCAGCCGACATTGATGCGCTGGTGGTATTCGCCTCCGTCGCCGAACATTTCTCCGTCGTTGAGGGCCAGACCTGCATCAATAAACAGCCGGTCGAGTTCCTTCCCTTTCAGGCCAAGTTCGGAGCAGTCGAGCCATACGAGATAGGAGGCTTGCGGACGCATGACTTTGATGCACGGCAGATGTTCTTTGACAAAGTCTTCCAATGCAAGAATGTTGCCTTCGATGTAGGCAAGCACTTCGTTCAGCCATTGTTCGCCCTCATTATAGGCGGCTTCCGTGGCTACGGTTGCGGTAAAGGTCGGCTCGTTGAATTCGTTGGCTGACAACCAGTTGAAGAACCCTTCCCGAATTTCTTTGTTTTTAATGACACACCAGGAACTGATGAGTCCCGGAATGTTGAATGTCTTTGACGGTGCTCCCAGCATGATGCTGTTTTGTGCGGCATCTTCCGACACGGATGCAAACGGCGTGTAGCGGTTTCCAAAGAGTTCGACATCGCCGTGAATCTCATCGCTTGCGACAAGCACGCCGTTTTCGCGGCAGAGCGTTGCCACACGTTTCAGCGTTTCCGCATCCCATACGATACCGCCGGGATTGTGAGGGTTGCAGAGTATCATCATTTTGGGCTTTTCTTCCTTTATCTGTCGTTCCAGCAGGTTGAGGTCCATCTTCATGGTGTTGCCGGTGTTGATGAGCGGGTTTTTCACTGCTACCCTTCCGTTTCCTTCCACCAGGTGCTTGAAAGGATGGTATACAGGCTGCTGAATCAGCACTTTGTCGCCTTTTGATGTAAAATATTGCAGAACATAGGCCAATCCGCGTACGATGCCCGGCATGTAGGTCAGTTCCTCACTTGCGATGTCGAGACCGTGGCGGCGTTTGTTCCAGTTGATGATTGCCTGCCAGTAGCTTTCCGGCGCGGAGTGGTAGCCATAGATTTTGTGTTCAATACGGTGTTTCAAGGCTTCATAGATGGCCGGACAAACTTCAAAGTCCATGTCGGCAATCCACATGGGTATTAAATCCTTTTTTCCAAACTGGCTTTCCAAATCGTCGAATTTGATACAGCCGGTTCCTCGTCTGTCAATAATTTTGTCAAAGTCCATATCGGTAGGTTTATAATTTTACAAATATATGGGTTTTGGTTGACTTTTCGCAATCTGCGGATATGTTTTTAAGCAAAAAATCCGCCCCTACGCTTGCTTTTTGAAAGCTGTTGGGGCGGACAATATGTTTTCCAGTGCCGTTGTCAGTTTGTGCCGGCTGTGATTTTTTCCATTACGTTTACGGCCGACAGGGCGTCTTTGGCGTAGTAGTCGGCACCGATGCTGATGGCGATGTTTTCGGTGATGACTGCGCCGCCGACGATTACCGGACAATGAATGCCGGAATTACGCAAATGGCTGATGCACTGCTCCATGGAGTCGACCGTGGTTGTCATCAGCGCACTCAGTCCGATGGCTGCCGGATGGTGTTGGCGGTAGGCTTCGGCAATGGTCGCTTCGTCGACGTTCTTTCCGAGATCGATGACACGGTAGCCGTGGCTTTCCAGTACCACCTTCACGATATTCTTGCCGATGTCGTGGATGTCGCCCTTGACGGTTGCGAGAATGACCGACGCTTTCTGTTCGCCCTCGTTGCGGGAAATCATGCCGGCCAGGCGGTCGAATGCCTGCTTGGCGGCTTCCGCCGACTGTATCAGTTGCGGTAGGAACAGCTGTCGGTTGGCGAACTTCTCTCCCACTTCGTTTAGTGCCGGAATCAGCACTTCGTTGATGATGCTGTCGGCCGTACGTTTCGCCAATTCTTCCTGTAAATGGCTTTCTACGGCATCTTTCAGTCCGCTTGTAATGGTGTGGTACAGGTCCTTTTCGGCAGTTTCCTGCTGTGTTTCAGCGTTGAAGGCAATGTATTCCTCACATTTGCTGTCGGCACCCGACAAGGCGTTGAATGCCTTCACCGTTTCCACCGTATCGCGGTCCAGCGGGTTCATAATCGGAATGTCGAGCCCCTTTGTCAGAGCCATGGCCAGGAATGTGCGGTTCAGGTAGGCACGTTGAGGCAGTCCGAACGAAATGTTCGACAGGCCGACAATGGTCAGCACGCCCATTTTTTTCAGTTCAGAGAGCGTTTCGAGCGTGATATTGCCATGTTCGGAGTTCGACGATATGGTCATTACCAGCGCATCGAAAACGAGTTGTTTGCGGGCAATTCCTACCGCCTCTGCCCTTTCAACGATATGGCGGGCAATCTCCATTCTGCCCGCAACCGTATCCGGTATCCCCTTTTTATTGAGCACCAGCGAGACAGCCGGTGTGCCGTATTTCTTCATTACCGGAAGAAGCGCGTCGAGCGACTCGTCGCTGCCGTTGATGGAATTGATCATCGGCACGCCGTTGTAGAGGCGGATGCCCGCTTCCAGTGCTTCCGCATTGGCACTGTCGATTTGCAGCGGAAGCTCGCATATTTCCTGCACTTTCTTTACTGCCTTGGAAATCAATTCCTTTTCATTGCAGTTCGGTATGCCGACATTAAGGTCAAGAAAAGCGGCTCCCCCTTCTTCCTGGTTCAGCGCTTCACGTTGGAGATAGTCGAAATCGTGGTTGAGCAGCGCCTGCTGGAGTTTCTTTTTTCCGGTCGGGTT
>URMA01000014.1 GCA_900548875.1 uncultured Porphyromonadaceae bacterium
TATCCCATTGCGGTTCTTTGCTGTCCAATGTAAACGGATTTTTGCCTTCTGCCTCGAGCATAGGATTATAACGCCACAAATGCCAATATCCGCATTCAACAGCAGCAGCTTCTTCGGCCTGAGCTTTACCCATACCTTTCTTCAAACCGTGGTTGATACACGGAGCATAAGCGATAATTACAGAAGGACCGTTGTAAGCTTCAGCTTCGCGGATAGCCTTCAATGTCTGAGCCTGGTCAGCACCCATAGCTACCTGAGCAACGTATACATAACCATAAGTAGAAGCAATCAGACCAAGGTCTTTCTTACGAACACGCTTACCAGAAGCGGCAAACTTGGCGATAGCACCGAGCGGAGTTGCCTTAGAAGCCTGGCCACCTGTATTTGAATAAACTTCAGTATCAAGAACGAGGATGTTTACATTCTTACCGGAAGCAATTACGTGGTCAAGACCGCCGAAACCGATATCGTAAGAAGCACCGTCACCACCGATAATCCACTGGCTGCGTTTTGTCAAGTGGTTCTTCACCAAATCAAGGCGTGCACACAAGTCGCACTTGTCCTTACCGGCTTCAATCATCGGAATCAGCTTGTCAGCAGCAGCACGGCTACCTTCAGCGCTGTCCTTAGCTTCTACCCATTCTGCACAAGCAGCCTTGAAATCAGCAGGAGCATCTGAAGCAGCAACTTCGGCCATGATACCTTCGATACGTTTTACCATCTTTTCATGAGCCAAAGTCATACCCAGACCAAATTCGCAGAAGTCTTCGAACAATGAGTTAGCCCAAGCCGGACCATGACCCTTTTCGTTCGTCGTATAAGGAGTAGAAGGAACTGAACCAGAGTAGATTGAGCTACATCCTGTTGCATTAGCCACCATTTCGCGGTCACCGAACAATTGAGAAATCAATTTCACGTACGGAGTTTCACCACAACCGGAGCATGCACCGGAGAACTCAAACAACGGAGTTGCAAACTGGGAGTTCTTCACATTTGACTTAATGTCAACGAGGTTCTGTTTAGAAGCGACCTTTTCAACACAGTAGTCCCAATTCTTCTGAATGTCGAGTTGTGTTTCAAGCGGCTTCATAACCAAAGCCTTTTCGCCCTTCTTGCCCGGACAAACATCGGCACAGTTACCGCAACCAAGACAGTCGAGCACATCAACCTGCTGGATGAAACGCATGCCAGTGAACGACTTGCCAATTGCAGGCAAAGTGTCGTTTTCACCAAACGGAGCAGCAGCCAATTCATCGCCGGTCAAAACGAACGGACGGATAGCAGCGTGAGGACAAACATAAGCACACTTGTTACATTGGATACAGTTGTTGAGATTCCATTCCGGAACGAATGTCGCAACACCACGTTTTTCGTAACGGGCTGTACCCTGTTGCCATGTACCGTCTGCATTGTCCTTGAATGCTGAAACAGGAAGAAGGTCACCATCCTGAGCGTTGATAGGACGAACGAGTTCGTTAATGAAAGCAGGATCGTTGTTGACAACAGCAGGATCATCCGGAAGTTCAGCCCAAGCCGGGTCAACAGTAAGTTTCTGATATTCACCGCCACGGTCAACAGCAGCATAGTTCTTGTTTACAACATCTTCACCCTTCTTACCGTATGACTTCACGATGAATTTCTTCATCTGTTCTACTGCCAAGTCAACCGGGATAACTTCCGTGATACGGAAGAATGCAGATTGAAGGATAGTGTTGGTACGGTTACCCAAACCGATTTCCTGAGCGATTTGAGTTGCATTGATATAGTAAACAGTGATATTGTTCTTAGCGAAGTATTTCTTCACCTTGTTTGGCAAATGCTTAGCCAATTCTTCGCCGGTCCAAACAGTATTCAAAAGGAATGTTCCGTTAGGACGCAAACCGCGAGTCACATCATACATGTGAAGATATGCCTGAACGTGGCAAGCAACGAAGTTAGGAGTAGTTACCAAATAAGTTGAACGGATAGGAGTATCGCCGAAACGCAAGTGAGAGCAAGTGAAACCACCTGACTTCTTAGAGTCATAAGAGAAGTATGCCTGGCAATACTTGTTGGTGTTGTCACCGATAATTTTTACAGAGTTCTTGTTAGCACCTACTGTACCATCAGCACCCAAGCCATAGAATTTAGCTTCGAAAACACCTTCACCGCCAAGAGCGATTTCTTCCTTCTGAGGAAGAGATGTAAATGTAACATCATCAACAATACCGATAGTGAACTGATTCTTTGGTTCCGGCAAAGCAAGGTTTTCATAAACAGCAAGAATCTGGGCAGGAGTCGTATCCTTAGAGCCCAAACCGTAACGGCCGCCAACGATAACCGGAGCATTTTCCTTTCCGTAGAAGCAGTCCTTAACATCGAGATACAAAGGTTCGCCAGTTGCACCCGGTTCCTTTGTACGGTCGAGAACAGCGATACGCTTAACTGTTGACGGAACAGCTGCCAAGAAGTGCTTAGCAGAGAACGGACGATACAAGTGAACAGCCACCAAACCAACTTTCTCACCCTTCGACATCAAATAGTCGATAGCTTCCTGAGCAGCTTGAGTGACAGAACCCATAGCAATGATTACGCGTTCTGCTTCAGGATCACCGTAGTAGTTGAACAAACCGTATTTACGGCCGGTGATTTCTGAAATCTTGTTCATATAGTTTTCTACAATAGCAGGAACTGCATCGTAGTAGTTGTTGCAAGCTTCACGGTGCTGGAAGAAGTGGTCAGGGTTTTCAGCCATACCACGAGCAACCGGTTTTTCCGGATTCAATGCACGAGCACGGAATTCAGCCAAAGCTTCCTGGTCGATAAGCGGAGCCAAATCATCGTTTTCGAGCATTTCGATCTTCTGGATTTCGTGAGAAGTACGGAAACCGTCGAAGAAGTTAACGAACGGAACACGAGCTGTAAGAGTAGAAAGATGAGCAACACCGGCAAGGTCCATAACTTCCTGAACAGAGCCTTCGCAAAGCATAGCGAAACCTGTCTGGCGAGTTGACATTACGTCCTGGTGGTCACCGAAAATACACAATGCATGAGAAGCCAATGTACGTGCAGATACGTGGAAAACGCATGGCAAGTTTTCACCGGCAATCTTATACATGTTAGGAATCATCAACAACAAACCTTGTGATGCTGTGTATGTAGTAGTCAAAGCACCTGCCTGCAAAGAGCCGTGAACAGCACCGGCAGCACCAGCTTCTGACTGCATTTCTTCAACAAGAACAGTTTCTCCAAAAATGTTTTTTCGGCCAGCTGCCGCCCATTCGTCCACGTATTCAGCCATTGTAGACGACGGTGTGATAGGATAAATGGCAGCTACTTCAGAGAACATATAGCTGATGTGAGCAGCAGCCTGATTACCATCACAAGTTAAGAATTTTTTTTCCTTACTCATATTTGTTAATCAATTATTTGATAAAAAATTACCTCTAATGGATTTTATCCGGTCTTCAAATCTTTACCTTAAAAAGCCTACCGGTAAAATACTAAATGCTTTA
Organism: uncultured Porphyromonadaceae bacterium; assembly: GCA_900548875.1. GTDB lineage: Bacteria > Bacteroidota > Bacteroidia > Bacteroidales > Muribaculaceae > Limisoma. The sequence goes on from URMA01000014.1 coordinate 3,495, forward strand.
ACGGTGCGAAATTAATCATTATTATTCGTTTGACAAAAAAAATAACAGTTTTTCGAAATCTTCAACACAACTCAAAACTGCACCTTTCATCGTCACCGACCAAATAAAAAACAGCAGCGACTGGAAAATCGCTACTGTTTTGTCTTGTTTCCTGTCATCCAGACTACTGAACTCGACGTTTCCGTACCTTTATGGCATGTGTCAGCCACATCTGTGATACGGTCCACAACAATACATCGATAACCAGTATGATATTCGTATTGCAATGCGGAAGCAATGCCCAATTCAACACCACAAACGATGCCACAACCAACAAGATGGAAACCATTGCTGTTTTATGCGACAACCCCAAGTCCAGCAATTTGTGATGTATATGACAACGGTCAGGCTCAAACGGATTATGTCCCAAACGTATTCTATGGATTACAACACGCACGACGTCAAAAGCCGGAACAATCAGCATGGAGAACGCAACGATAATCGCACCGTCCACATTGTGGGCCATCAACGGTTCACGCATAGCCAGTCGAACAGCCAAAAATGACAATATCAAACCGATACACTGCGAACCGGTATCTCCCATAAAAATCTTCCTACACTTGTCCGCCTTTCCAAATACATTATAATAAAAGAACGGACACAGCGTTCCAAACGTGGCAAAAGCCAATATCGCACATCCCCAAAGCTGAACATAAACAAACATCAGTCCGAAAAAGAACGAAGCTACGATACTCAATCCCGATGCCAGTCCGTCAATACCATCAATAAGATTAATGGCATTGATAAGAAATACAATTATCAATACCGTAAACGGCATTCCAAAATACGGCGACACGGAATGAACACCAAACAGCCCATAGAAATCATTCAGCCAAATGCCTGATGCCACAACGAGCAACGCGGAAAAAATTTGAAAAACAAACTTCGTGCGATAACGCAACCAGACCAAATCGTCCATAATACCTTCAAAATAAAGCAGAAGCATGGCACAAACGCCAAAAGCCAACTGCTTGCCGTTGAAGAAACAATGCCTGCTTTCAGGTAAAAGCAGAGCATTAAGCCCTATTACAAAAGCAACAGTCACAATGATTGACGGTACAAAGGCGACACCGCCCAAACGTGGCACAACACCAGTTTGTACCTTCCTTTCATCCGCGTAATCAAAAAGTCTTTTACGAAAAGAGACTATTAAAATCTGCGGAATAAAAAATGAAGTAAAAAGTACACTAAGGAATATACTCAAAACGACATTAAAAACATCAACAGCTATCATAGATATATTGTTATGACGACTACTCATCGTCGCTACTAAGGTATTCTACAAACTTACAACAAGTAATAAATCCGATTGTTGCTACAAAAATAGTGATTAGTTTGGAATAAAAAATAACTTTTCTGAAAATTAAGTTTTTTTGCCTTTGTATGTTTTCCTCGACAGAAGACAGGATGCGGTTCGGGATAAAAAATATCTGAAACGAGTTTCTATATTTTATTCTCCTCTCGCCTTTCCTTATCTTTGTAGAAGATAGATGCGGTTCGGGATAAAAAATAATTGAAACAAGTTTCATTATTTTATTCTCCTCTCACCTTTCACTATCTTTGCAAAAAATAAAATCAAGATGAAGGAATCCGACATTCTCAACGCTATCCGACAAAAATTCGACATAGAATCGCTGAACCCCATGCAGAAAAAAATGGCAGAGTCTACCAACTCCAATGATGTTATCCTCTTGTCGCCGACAGGTTCCGGCAAGACAATAGCATTCACAATTCCCATGCTCAAGAATTTACGGACATCCAACGGACGGGTTCAGGCAATTGTCATTGCTCCTTCACGCGAATTGACTATCCAAATTGCAAAAGTGGTGCAAGCCATTGCGGCGGATGTGAAAGTGACGTGCTGCTATGGAGGCCACAATTTTGAGGACGAGAAGAACTCGCTTTCAGTTGTACCCGACATCATTGTAAGCACTCCCGGCCGCCTGCTCGACCACATCAACCGTGGAAATATCGATGTCTACCCAACCCGAATTTTAATTTTAGACGAATTCGACAAATCGTTAGAACTTGGATTCCACGATGAATTGTCGAAAATTTTGCGCAAGATGCCCAATGTTTCGCGCAGAATCCTGACATCGGCAACTCCCCTTAATGAATTTCCGGATTTCCTTCGGATGAAAAATGCCGAAACCATCAGTTTCCTGCACACTGATCAGCCGGCAAAAAGAATGAAAGTATACGAAGTGAAGTCGGACATGAAAGACAAACTCGATTGTCTGCTTACACTTTTAAACAATTTAGACAACGGACGCACCATCGTTTTTGCCAATCACCGGGAATCAACCGAACGAATATTTGAATTTCTACGACAAAACCGAATGCCGGCAGGAATCTACCACGGCGGTCTTGACCAGATTGAACGCGAAAAAGCCATTTCCATGTTCAACAACGGCACATTCATGATTCTTGTCACAACCGACCTCGGCTCCCGCGGACTGGACATACAGGAAGTGAAACACATCATCCACTACCATCTACCGCTTTCAGCAGAAACGTATACCCACCGCAACGGCCGCACAGCCCGTGTAGATGCAAACGGTTCCATCTATATCATCACCGGACCGGAAGAACGTCTGCCGGAATACATTCAAATCGATGAAGAATTAACAATCAAAAAAGAAACGGCCGGAAAAATCAGAAGTTCTTTTGGAACCCTGTTTTTCTCAGCCGGTAAAAAGGAAAAAATTTCGCGTGGCGACATCTTGGGATTTCTCACCGCCAAAGGCGAATTGGAAGGTGCCGAAATAGGGAAAATCGACATTGCCGACCATTACGCCCTTGTTGCCATTCCTAAAGACAAAGTGAAAACCGTTCTCACAAAAATCTGTAAAGAAAAAATCAAGAACAAGCGGGTAAAGATTTCCATAGCCCGTCAATAAACGGACAGATTATCTCACGTAGATGTGCTTGATTTCTGCCACATAAGCCGTGTGGTAGCCACCCTGCTCAGGAGTATACCAACGCTCGCAAAGACTTTTATCAAGGAAATTTTTCTCTTTCAACTCATCCTGATAAAGGACTTCGCATTCCAGTGTCAGCCACGCTTCCTTATAGCCCATCTGTCCATAGGGCAATGCAAACGGAGTGAACCCCGACTCATGCATCTTGTCCATATCACGACCGCTTTTCGAGCCCAGCACTGCCATTTCACGCTTGCCGTCTTCGAAAAATGACAGCGTAAAACGCTTTGTTTTCTCCACAAACTCCTTCGTATAGCGCGTAGGACGAATGACAGCAACAGCTACCGGCTTTCCCCATATAAATCCGACACCGCCCCAACTGGCTGTCATCATGTTGAACGAGCTTTCATCGCCAGAGGTTATCAGCATCCAGTCAGAGCCGATGCGGGATATCATGTTTTCATTCAATTCCTTAAAAGTAATTTCCTTCATATTTCAATATATTAGTTCTCCCTTTCCTTCTCGTACGATTTCCAATTCACCCGAAGTCATGTCAACGACCGTCGACGGAATCAGTCCGCCGTCACCATCATCCAACAAATAGGCCGCACTTCCGGCATACGTTTCTGCAATCAGTTCCGGATTCACAGCATAATCATCGTCCTTGAAAGAGATGGTAGTCGACAATATCGGATTCCCCAGACTACGAACAAGAGCTACCGCCACATTGTTTTTAGGCACACGTATTCCCACCGTCTTTCGACCTTTGAACACCTTGGGCAACGATGAAGACGAGGGCAAGATAAACGTAAACGGTCCCGGCAGATTAGATTTCAGCACCTTAAACTGCCGGTTGTCGAAACGGGCATATTCAGCCGCCATCGAAATACCGTCGCAAATAATCGACAAGTTTGTTTTGTCAGGATTAATACCCTTCAACTTGCATATTTTATTGATGGCATTGTTGTTCAATGCGTCACAACCGATAGCATAAAGCGTATCCGTCGGATAAATAATGATTTCCCCGTCGCGCAAAGCCTCGACAACCATATCGATGTACTTTGGGTTGGGATTATTGTCAAAAACTTTCAGAATTTTCATGGCATATAAGTTTAGAATACAGTTATTTCAATGTCTGTAGCCGAAGCATATTTTTCAAGCAAGGAAACTGACCAGCGCAATGTGTCGTCCATCGGCATCTCTTCGCCGAAAGCATTAATCTGCATATGGAGATGGGTTGTCTCCATGGTGATTTTTGTCCGTTCCTCATCACTTGTCGGTGAACCTATTCCACCTACCTCATCGCGATAAACAGGCAGCCCCTCAATGTTCAGCAATCCACGGCCTATGCCTTCAAACTTTTCTCCGGCTTCGCCTACTCCAAAAGTTACCGTATCGCCGACAATCTTATCCGCATCAAATCCACCAATGGAATAACCGCTGCCCATCGACACCAAATTAATCAAATCGACAAGCGTGCTGATACGATACAGGTCCATACCTTTCACCACACGCCGGCACAAAGCCTCGCTCGAAACTCTATAACGGTTAGGATCTTTTCCCAAACGCTTGTAGAGCTGACGAGTCGCCGCAATGGCCGGACGCTTGTTTATCCACAACAATTCATAGCTGTCATGTATTTTTCGGGAGGCATCCTTGATTTCCTGCCAAAGTTCTTCACTCGTTTCCGAATTGTGCACTTTCGCACGAATAAGTCCGATTTTCACTTCCGGACAAATCTCCCGTATCCGTTCGTCAACTAAAACTTTCATTGCTTTTTTCTTTTTTACAAAGATAGAGAAAGCCGAGAGCAGAGGCAAATCGAGAACGCAGTTTTCAGATTTAACTATGCTGAGGCGCATCCTATCTTTTACAAAGATACGAAAAGGTGAGAGGAGAATAAAATAATGAAACTTGTTTCAATTATTTTTTATCCCGAACCGCATCCTATCTTCTACAAAGATACACAATTGATTCCACTTTGCATACCTCTTTAATCAAATTATATAATGCCGTCGGAACAAACAAAATCCTTCCGCCATGCTTGCAGAAGGATTTTGCCTAAGAGTCTAACCATTAAACATCATTATTTCACGCCTAAAATTTCCTTTATACCGCCCAAAGAGCCCAACACGGAAGTCGCTTCATAAGGCATGTAAACCGTCTTCGTGTCGTTACCGTTGGATACCATTTCTTTCAACGCTTCAATATACTTCAAAGCCAGCATATAGGAAGCCGGATCGGATTTTGTAGAGTTGACAGCCTCTGCAATCTTTCGTATGGCTTCCGCTTCGGCTTTTGCCTGAAGAATTTTGGCCTCGGCCTCACCCTGTGCTTTTAGAATCTGCGATTCCTTGTCGGCAAGCGCACGGTTGATTTGCGACTCTTTTTCTCCTTCCGACTTCAAAATGGCCGAAGTCTTTTCGCCCTCCGCCTTCAAAATCTTCGCACGGCGTTCGCGCTCGGCCTGCATCTGCTGTTCCATGGCATTACGAACACTGTCAGGCGGCGTAATGTCCTGAAGTTCGACACGGTTCACCTTTACGCCCCACTTGTTCGTGGCATCATCCAACACTGCACGAAGCTTTGAGTTTATCGTATCGCGGGAAGTCAATGTTTCATCCAGTTCCAACTCACCAATCACATTTCGGAGGGTTGTTTGAGTCAGTTTCTCGATGGCATTCGGCAAATTGTCAATTTCATACACAGCCTTGAACGGATCCGTTATCTGAAAATAAAGCAGCGCATTGATATGTGTTGTCACATTATCCTTAGTGATTACGCTTTGTTCGGGGAAATCATACACTTGTTCGCGCAAGTCAATCTTATCCGACATCCGAACGACAGCCACATCACGGCCTCCGATAGTTTTCGTCACATAGCGCACATAGATTTTTCTCGGCTGGTCAAGAATCGGCCAAACGACATTAATTCCCGACGGAAGGGTTGAGTGATATTTACCCAAGCGTTCTATGACTTTTGTTTCACTCTGTCTGATGATAATCAGACCTTTCAGGGCAAATACGATAACGACAAGCGCCACCAGCCCTACTACAAATAATGTTCCCATAAGTATCCTGATTTATTCTGTTATTTTCTTTTTTACTGTAAGCACAATACTATCAACATGCAGAATCTCCACTTTTTCACCGACAGCCACCATCGAGCCGTCATCGGTCACAGCTTTCCAGTCGTCACCGTCGACTGCAACGCGCCCTTGATTCCGGCTACCGTCGATTGTTTCCGTCACCGTTGCCGTCCGGCCAATTAACGCCTCTACCCCACTTTTTGCTTCTGCCTTTTTGCTCTTTGCAAAGGCCTTCAACAGCAACGGACGAACCAAAACGAAAGCCAAAGCTGAAAAGACGGCAAAAACAAGTATCTGCCATTTCAATTCGCAGTCCGTAACGGACACAACAGCCGCAACAACTGCACCAATCGAAAAGCACAAGACAGCAAAACCTGAGGTAAAGACCTCAACTACAACGAGGAGCAAAGCTATAATCATCCAAACATGCCATACTTCCATAACTCATTCAATTATTAAAATCCGTTATTTGTGTTTCTTCATACCTACAAATATAATATTTTTTTTTATTTTTACAACACATTTAAATCAGAACATTACATATGAAAATTGGAATTATCGTTGCAATGGGCAAAGAACTCCGCCTGTTGCTGAATTTGATTGAAAACCAAAAGGAAGAAGAAAACAACGGCTATAAAATATATTCAGGAAAAATCGGCAGTCACGACATTTTTGCCATGCAATGCGGCATCGGCAAAGTGAATGCGGCAATCGGCACGCTCACTCTCATCAACGAATACTCTCCGGAACTTGTCATCAATACCGGTGTTGCCGGTGGAGCTGACTTGTCTGTCGGACAAATGGACATTGTCGTAGGCGATAAAATTGCATATCATGACGTGTGGTGCGGTCCGGGCACTGAATACGGCGAAGCTTCGGGCTTTCCGCTTTACTTCGACTCCGACGAAAAGATAACAGGAATTCTAAAATCACTATCCACGGACGACAATGTTAGATACGGACTAATCTGCTCCGGCGACAAATTCATTGCAACGGAAGAGGAAGTGAAGGAAATCAAGACGCATTTTCCCGAAGCGTTGGCCGTAGATATGGAATCGGCTTCCATTGCGCAAGTCTGCTGCCTGAAGAATGTCCCCGTATTTGTCATGCGTGTCATCAGCGACACTCCAGGAGCCGAAAAAGACAACGTAAAGCAATACGAAAACTTCTGGGAATCGGCACCGGAACACACGTTCCAAATGCTTTCCAACATTTTGTCAAACATAAAATAACCCTTTTATAATGGAAAAAATACCCAGCTTTACAATCAACCATATCCTGCTGAAACGAGGAATTTATGTATCCCGTCGGGATGTAACAGCCCATGGCGACGTGCTGACCACATTCGACATCCGCATGAAAGAGCCCAATCGCGAACCTGCAGTCAGCCAGTCAGCACTGCACACCATCGAACACCTGGCAGCAACTTTTCTGCGCAACCATCCCAAATGGAAGGACGATATCATCTATTGGGGACCAATGGGATGCTGCACGGGCAATTACCTAATTGTCAAAGGAGAATTGTCGTCACGCGACATACTGCCACTGATGATTGAAACTTTTGAATTCATCCGTGACTTTGAAGGCGATATTCCGGGTGCAACTCCGCGCGACTGTGGCAACTATTTGCTCAACAACCTGCCGATGGCAAAATGGGAAGCAGAAAAATATTTGCGCGAAGTGCTGACCGTTGCTACTGAAGAAAATCTGGTTTATCCCCAATAGCAATCTAATCTGCACACATGAGAAAAATATTCTTCAATAAAATCGCCATGCTCTGCTGCCTGGCGATTTGTTTTATATCCTGCAAAGCCTCCTCAAATTTGGAACCGCTTCGCAACGAACTTTCGACCATCGCCCAACGGCAAGATGCCGAAGTGGGCATTGCCGTTATCAGCGAAAACGGCGATACGCTGACGGTCAACAACGGGAAAAAATACCCGATGATGAGTGTATTCAAATTTCATCAGGCTCTCGCAGTGGCCGATTACCTGAAACACAACCACCAGTCCCTTGACTCGACACTCCACGTCACAAGAGCCGACCTGCCGGAAGGAACTTGGAGCCCCCTCCGCGACAACCGCAAGGAAACGGATTTCGACATCAGCATTGCCGACTTGCTGACATACACACTCCAACAAAGCGACAACAATGCCTGCAATATCCTGTTCAAGCTTTGTTCTCCGGCTGAAACAGACCGCTACGTCCGTTCATTGGGCATCGATGATTTCCATATTGCCTATACGGAAAGAGAAATGGGAGCAAATCCTATCCTTTCATACGACAATTGGACGACGCCCTATGCCGCAGCTTCTCTGTTAAAACTGTTCATGGAAAACAAAACGGCCGCAGAACCTTATTTCTCTTTTATCAAGGAAACAATGAGCAACTGCGAAACCGGACTCATGCGCTTGCCGGCACCGCTGAAAAACACCGGTGCGACCATCCTTCACAAAACCGGCAGCGGCTACATAAACAACGGACGAATTTCCGCAACCAACGACATGGGATGCATTACGCTTCCCGACGGAAAAAGCTACTACATTGCGGTATTTATCAAAGATTCCGCATTATCTCCGGAAGATACAGAAAAAATCATTGCCGACATATCGAAAACCGTATACGAGCATTTCAAACAATAATCCGAAGACAATGAGGGCAGGCAAAATAATTCCGCCTGCCCTCATTGTTTTAGGTTTATACGTATATATCATCCGGCCGCTGCGATTCTCCACTCCCCTTCATGGTAGACAATCTGCAACACCCCCATCGAACAGAGACTGACAACGGCATCCTCAGTCGAACTCAAAGACATGTGCATTTCTTTTGCGATGCCTTCAACCGTCGCAAACTCCACCCTCGAAATATAGGACAGCATTTTTGTTTCCGAATCGGAAAAGGAAAAAACCGTATGCTGCTTTTTCGATGCCTTCCACACTTTCAACATCAAATCAGGCACCTGTATGTTTTCGTCGTCTATCCGATAATACGGCTGGCACTGGCGGGTGTCGTCCTGCGCCATCACCGGGGTTGACGATTTGGCAATGGAAACGAGCAACACATATTTCCCGTCAATGCAATAAAGAGTCTGTTTCACCTTCTGTGCCGGCTTGCAATACATTTCCGCAGCCTGTTCAATCATGTAGAACTCCTCTTCCGTACGGATTCCGGCAATATTGCCGTTGTCCTTGACACCAACAAGCAGGCGTCCTCCCTGATTATTGGCAAAAGCTGCTATACTACGGGCTATTTTCCTGGAATCGGAGATGGAAAACTTAAAGTCCTGACAAACATGTTCCCCTTCTTCTATCAACTCGTAAATCAACTCTTTGTCGTGTATTGCTCTGAAATTCTTGATTTCCATTACTAACCTTTTTTTCGAAATACAATCAAATACTATTTTGCCTCGTCCGATTTCCGCTGCTGATACAATTGCCAGGAATTGATGACATTGTGCCATACGCTGTAGAAACCTCCAGCAATGGATGTAATCGGAGTGAAAAACGTATAGCTGATCCAAATTATCAGCACTGTGTTTTTCTGTCCCAGAGCCTGTCCCGCGGTAATCTTGTCGCCATAGCGAGCTCCCACATATTTGCCGACTGCAAACTGCAATACACAGCATACCAAAGACACCAGGGCAATACCCATCTGAAGCACCCATGACATATTCGAATGAACAATCGTCTTCACCGTCATTGCAATGGCCAGCGACAAGGCAACCGCCCACATATAAAACGACAACTCAGAATACGAAGCCAAACGAGCATGAACGGCAGGCAACAGCTGACGCAACAGCAATGCGCAGATGAACGGGCAAAGCAGCAAAGGAAATACTTTCCCGATAATCAGCAAAAACGACGAAAGGAACGACAGTTCCGGATGAGGATGAACCAATGGTGCACATACCGGTATGGCAACTGAAACCATCAGGTTGATCAATATCGTATATGTTGTCACGGAAGCCGGATTTCCCCGCAATTTTCTGACCACAACGGCAGCTGCAGTGGCCGTCGGACAAATCAGGCAAAGCATCGCCGCTTCCAACAACACGCGATAGTCACTCTTTGGCAACAAGGATGCGACTAACGACAACAGACCAAATACGCCCAACTGTATAAGCAACAGCCACAAATGCCATTTGCAAGGATGAAGGTCTTTCACGTCCACCCGACAGAAAGTCAAAAACAGCATACCAAAAATCAGCAATGGCTGCACTATTTCTACCGTACGGTTAACGAACGGCCGTGTAGGCTCCAAAAACGGGATATTTACATACACAAAATAAGCGATAACGCCAAATGCCATTGAAATTGGGAGAATCCAATTTTTCACAAATCTAAACAAACTCATTTTTCCTGTTTTTAAAAACTGTGCAAAAGTACATCAAAATCGTGAATTATTGTCCGCCCATTATTGGTTTTCCATTCTCAATGTGCCTCCAAACCTACAAAAATGCCGGAACTCTAAAAAAAGAATTCCGGCACGGCTATCGTTTCCGACATTTTTATTTTTCAATCAACGGCTTGAGAACAGGAATCAATTTGTCGGCATAACGGCGGAAACCGATATCCGTAAAATGGATACCGTCGACCGTACCCTCATTGTCATATCCGGCCAGACCGTCACAATCCACATAGTACAAATCCTTATAGCCGTCAGCTACAAGCTTGTCATAATTTTTACGGAAAGCCGCATTCTTTTTCGGCAAATAGGATTTGAAGAAACTGTCATATTTGGCATAACTGTACATCGGACCTTCCACCATGACAATAGGAACATCCGGACGAAGTTCGCGCAGCGTTTTAATAAAACCGTAAGTCAACGTGTCGCACATCATTTCCGTACAGTTAGGAACAGGATCAATTACAAACACATCGGCATCGGCTATTTTTGCCATTGCACGTGCCATGCACAAGTCCATTTTTCCTTCACCGCTGAATCCCAGATTGACAGCTTCGCAATTCAAGTCGCGCTGAATCATGTTGGTTGCCACCATACCCGTACGTGTCGAGCAACCACCTTGCAAAATACTTGTGCCATAAAATACGATTTTCTTCGACTTGCGCGGATTGTCGACCTGCGGCATCTGAATGACCGAAGCGCTGTCGACAGCCAGTTCCATCTTTGTCACGCCGTCGTATAAAGGCAAATAGACAATATATTCGTGCATCTTGCCGTCGAGATTCTCCACAAAGACCTTTTCACATTCCTTTTTCTCGTTGGCAATCGGACGATTGGTATTGACATATTCCCACACGCCCTCATCAGTCAGGATATACAAATCCGTACCTTTCAAACCCGTATCTGCCATATGGAACATGTGAGTATCCCAAAGCAGCGTATATCGGATACCGACACGCTTGGAATCAGTGGCAAAACGGATACCCAAACCGCTGCTGCACTGTGAGCGATTCCACAAATCCGGCCGAACGCTGTCCTTCAGATATTTGGGGATACGCGTATATGGGGTTTCCGTATCAGTGAAACCCTTGTTTATCATTCTGAAATTCAAAGCGTCCACATATTTCAATGGACCATTGTCCTGAGCGGACAAACCGGAAGCACCGGCCATCATGAACGCTGCACAAACGGCAAGCATAGTTTTACGAATCATTTTCATAGTATGTTAGTTTTGTAATTTGGTTTAATGCAAGTTTCTGTCATGGGTAGTCCGATAGATGGCTAACGCCACAGGTATCAAAGTCACATCCACGAGTCTTTCCAACCCGGACGACCAGTTTTCAGCACCGCTAAGATAGCCCCTGACAATGATATCATAGTCGCGGGCAGAAATCAGCGCCGAATAGTTATGAAGTTTGTGGAACTGTATCAGCTTGGCCACATGCGAACAAACTGTTGCTTTCTTCAAGTCGCGCACCGAGGCCACTTCGTCAATCGAACAGCCTTTTTCTATCAGATAGCGGGTCAGTTCCTCCGACGAGCCGGACACCGTTGCCGAAAGTCCCTTATGCTTTCGCAATGCCCCCACAAACTGCTTGCCATAACGAACCACCTTCTTTTCTCCGATACCCGGAATTTCGGCAAACTCCGGCAAAGTCACCGGCTTTCGTTCCACCAGTTCATTCAGCACCTTGTCGCTGAACACGATATACGCAGGAACACCTTCTTTTGTTGCTATAAGCTGACGAATGGACTTAAGTTCGTTCATCAGTTGCTGGTCAGGAGTAAGCGCCACTTTTTCACGTTCCTTCCGGCCGACGGTTTTCAATTTACGGTCCTTGAACACAATCCGTGACATCTGTACCGGAATATTGCCGCGAACAACATCCCACCCGTATTCCGTAATTTTCAAATGCCGGTTTTCATTATAGGCAATTTCAAACAGCCCCATTTGGAGCATCTGCAACAGATAGCCGCTCCACATAATATGCGACAGCCCCGCTCCAGCCCCAAAGGTCTTTATCTTGTCATACCCCTTTTCCAATACGACAGAACGACGGGAACCGCGCAGAACATCTATAAGCAGGTCAAAAGTAATCTGCTGGTTCGTCCGCGCTATCGCACTGATGGCCATCTGGCAATAGACGGTTCCGTCGAAACGCTCAGGAGGATTTTTACACACGTCACAATTACCGCAATCGTGGTCAAAACGCTCATTAAAATAGCTCAACAGCATACGACGCCGGCAAACACTTGCCTCGGCATACTCCTGCATACGCTGAAGTTTCTCCTTATTAATTTCCAACTGCCCCGATTCTTCCACGAAATGAGTCAGCATCGCCACATCGGCATAAGAATAGAACATCAGTGTGTCGGCAGGCATTCCGTCACGTCCGGCACGCCCTATTTCCTGATAGTAGCATTCCACATTTTTGGGCATGTTGAAATGTATCACCCAACGAATATTGCTTTTGTCAATTCCCATGCCAAATGCAATCGTCGCACAAATTATGTCAATATCATCGTTCAAGAAACGCTGCTGCACGCTCTGCCGCTCGGCATTGCTGAGTCCGGCATGGTAGCAAGCTACCCGATAGCCCTTCATGGATAAATAGTCCGTTACCTTTTCCGTGTTGGCGCGCGACAGGCAATATACAATGCCCGCCTGGCCGGGATGTTCATCGATAAACTCTTCTATTCGCAACAGTTTTTCCTTCTCCGTATAGTTGGTTTCCACATTCAGCGAAATGTTCGGACGGTCGAATGAAGAGATGAACATCCGTGCATTTCTCAACCCAAGCTGACGGACAATATCGTCGCGCGTCAGTTTGTCGGCAGTGGCCGTGAGGGCCATAAACGGTATGTTTGGAAAATATTGCTTCAGCACTGCCAGACGCGTATATTCCGGACGGAAATCATGTCCCCATTGCGAAATGCAATGAGCCTCGTCGACAGCGATAAGACTGATATTCAAAGAATCAGACCATTGCGTCACTTCTGAAAGCAACCGCTCGGGCGACACATACAACAGCTTGATCTGTCCGGCAAACACACGCTCCATAATGTCACGGTTAGTCGCCTCCGTCTGCATGCTGTTGAGTGCTGCCGCAGGAATACCGTTGCTACGGAGCGCGTCGACCTGGTCCTTCATCAGCGCCAGCAACGGCGAAACGACAATGGCACAACCGTCCTTCAGCAATGCCGGAATCTGATAGCATACCGACTTTCCGCCGCCTGTCGGCATCAGGACAAGCGCATCGCCACCTTTCACGACCTGCTCTATCACTTCGTACTGAATAGAACGGAAGCTGTCGAATCCGTAAAAACGCTTCAACAGCTTCAGTGCACTTTGCTTTATATCAATCTCATTCTTGTCAGAATGCATTCTTTTCTCCTTTCACTGCATTGATGATTGTCCGTACAATAATTTTAATGTCGAGCGAGAGAGTCCAGCTTTCGATATACTTGACATCATACTCTACACGCTTTTCCATCTGCCACAACTCTTCCGTTTGTCCACGGTAGCCACTCACTTGTGCCAAACCGGTGATACCGGGCTTAATCATGTGGCGCACCATATATTTGTCAATCAGCTTGCGGTATTCATCCGTATGCTTCACCATGTGCGGCCGAGGTCCCACCACCGACATATTGCCAATCAGCACATTGAAGAACTGCGGCAACTCGTCGATACTGGTTTTTCGCAAAAAGTCACCCACTTTCGTTTTGCGGGGGTCGTTCTTCGTTGCCTGTAACGTATCGGCCTGTGCATTTACACGCATTGTCCGGAATTTATAGCACGTAAACTCCCTGCCACGATAACCGGTTCGCTTCTGGGCAAAGAATATCGGACCTTTCGACGAAAGCTTAATGGCAATAATGACCGGAATCAATATCGTACAGGAAACCAGAACGATTGCTATCAGCGAAACAATTATGTCGAAAATACGCTTGATCACCCTGTTTCGCAACCGCTGCAAAGGATTCGGTCTGTAAAGCAGTATCGGCATATCACCGATGGATGTCAGTTTGAAATTAGTTGTCATAAAACCGCTAATCATCGGCACATAATAAAACTCAACGTCATTACTGTCGGCTATCTTAATCACATTGCCTACATTCTCCTCTTCGGAAGGCAAAGAACAATAGATTTCATCTACTCTTTCCTTTTTAAGGAAAGCCTCCAAATCAGCAATTGTTCCGGTTATTTTTATATCCTTGTGCTTGTTGTTGTCAAAAATTCCGACAATGCGATAGCCGTATCCCTGGTCCGACTGAAATTCCCGATATAGCTGCTTTGAGGTCCCGTTCCAGCCTATGATGACTATTTTTCTAAAATTCAATCCCTTACGCCGGAAAGTCTTGATAATTCTTCTGGATATATTCCACCATAAGGCCAGCGAAGCGTAATAGAATATATAGAAATAGGCATAGACCTTAATTGGAATTTCATCAAAGCCTATAATAGTCATAAAGGCCATCATCACAAGGCAGTGGACAACAAAAGCCTTGCAAAGCATATTTATCAACCGGTCGGCAAAGAGGATTCGCTGTTTATGTACTTCTGAGAACAGCGACAAGACCGGAAGGTAGGAGATGTTCAGAAACAACCACGTAGTGTTGCTTTTAAACTGTTCAACTCCATCCAATTGACAGCATAGAATCACATACACCACGTTCAACAAAACGAAATCGAACATGGTGGTTATGAGATTCACCAAATATCCATAACGACCTTTCGTATTCACTAAAACATATTTAAAATCCACATTATAGAGCGATAAAGCCCTATAATGTGGATATATTCATCCTATATAATTAAAGTTTATCGTCTATCAGTTCAATTTTCTTTTCCAATGTCAACAACTCTTCCTTCAAACGGGCAATGCGTCGTTCCATTTCCTTGAGGACTGAGCCACCCGATTTTGTCGTTGCATTGAAGAATCCAAGATTATTTTCGTATGTTTTGATTTCGTTACGTTTTTGTTCATACATACGAACCAGCTTTTCACGTTCGCGGAACAAACGATTTTTGTCACCGGCCAATTCTTCCACATTACTTGCATAATTTTCAAAACGGGCACGGCTTTCGTTGATGTCGAACTTGTCGTAGGCTGCATTCAGCGCTTTCTTGTATTCTTCGTATATTTTGTCCTTCTCCTTGTAGGGGACATGACCAATTTCCTGGAATTCGGTTGACAAAGCTTTCAACTGCTTACGGATTTCATCCTTCGACAGACTCTCGTCAATATTCTTCAATTTCTCGACAACAGCCTTCTTTGCCTTCAGATTGTTGTGCTCGGCCTGACGGACATTTGTCGTATTCTTGTTTTTGTTTTCAAAGAAATAGTCGCATGCCGCAATGAAGCGTTTCCATACGGCATCGCCGCTTTTCTTCGCCACCGGTCCGATTGTCTTCCACTCTTTCTGCAAGGCTGTCAGTTCGTCGGCAGTCTTTTTCCAGTCCGTACTGTCCTTCAATGCTTCCGCACGCTCACAAAGACGATGTTTTTTAGCAAGATTTTCTGCCGATTCATCCTTCATGCGTTTGAAGAAAGCGGCTTTTTTCGCAAAGAATTCGTCGCACACTTTACGGAAACGCAAGAACAGGTCGTTGTTCACCTTGCGAGATGCAAAGCCCAAAGTTTTCCAACGCTCCTGCAAACCGATAATCTGCTTCGTGGCTTCGTCCCATTTTGCATATGTTCCAAGCTCATCCATATTGATAGCTTCAGCTTCTTCGCAAATGGCGATTTTTGCAGTTTCGTTTTCTTTCTCCATTTCTTTGCGACCCTCAAAGAATGCCTGATGACGCTTGTTAACTACCGTGGAAGCCTCCTTGAAACGCTTCCACAAGTCCTCGCGCAGTTCCTTTACCACAGGACCAATCTCACGCCATTTGTCATGCAGTTCCTGCAATTTCTTGAATGCGGCAATAACGTCATTTTCCGAGCCCAGACGTTCGGCCTCTTCACATAAGGCTTCCTTGGCTTCGAGATTTTTCTTGAAGTCATAGTCGCGGAGTTCCTTATTGATTTTCCAGAGGTCGTAGAACTGTTCCGTTACAGTCTGATATTCCTTCCACAAGCCCTTGTCTTCCGATGGCGGAACACTTCCGGCCGTCTTAAAGTCCTGTTGGAGTTGTTGAAATCTCTGGTAGTGTTTGTTTATATTGTCAGCATCGCCGGCTATTTCAGCCAATTCGGACAGAATCTGTTTTTTCTTGTCCAAATTTGCCTGCTGTTCAGCCTCAATGGCTGCCAACTGCTCAGCACGGCGTTCTTTATATGTGTTCAATAATTCTTTCAAACGTGCCTCTGCCTCATCCGGCATCGGAGCAAAAGCAGCCTCTTCATTTCCCCTGTCGAGAAATTCCTGCTTTTCTTTTTCCAATTCTTGTTTGCGGATTACATAAAAGGCGTGTTTTATCGCTGCCACTTCGTCGCGGACTTCATCTACAGGTTTTTCAACAAGAGTTGCCAGTTCGTCCAGCAATTCAGCTTTTGACTTGACACTATAGTCCGTTTTCGGTTCAGCGTTCACGTTTTCAATAGGTTCTGCTGCAGAAGTTGTTGCTTCCACAGGATTGTTCAAGGTTACGTCGTTATTCTGCGCTTCAGCAGAAATTGACTTGTCACACGATTCCATATATTAAATTTTTAAATGAACCACTCTGCAAGTGGCAATGGTTTTAATTATTGCGACCCAAATATAAGCAAATTTTCGCGTATCCGCCATTATTTGAATGCAAAATACTGTTTTCGGTTTGCTATTTTTAATGAACCGGTTATTTTATAACGGAAAATATCAACATTTATTTTCTGTTTGATTCATAATATAAAGTGGTACAATTTTCCGGCCGCAGCACTGCCGACGCCACTTCTGCCAGTTTTTTTGGAGTAATTTGCCTGTATCGGCCGACTTCGGAATTTATCATCTCCACATCGCCCAACGCTTCATAATATCCCAAATTCGCCGCACGGTCGTCGTTGTTTATATTCGTGAACAGTGCATTGGATTCAAAACGGTTCACATTTTTCTCTATCTCCCAAGCATCCACTTTCCCGGACAACACGGCATCAATCTCCGCATCAATGGCATTCTCTACCGCCTTAAAGCCTACCCCCGGCAACAAATGAGCCTTGATTATCAGCACTCCGGCATCGATATCACCAGTAATCGAAGCATCGACCGACGAAACGAGATCCCCTCGCATCAGAATGTTTCGATAGAAACGAGAAGAACGTCCGTTCGAGAGTACGTCGCTCAACAGGTCACACGTCTGATAGTCGGCATGCAGGCGGTCACACATATGATAAATACGAACCAGCATGTCATGCGGCACATCCTTCGACACGCTCAAACTGCGCGCTTCTGTCTGAACCGGCTCAACAGGAAGGACATAATGCACAAATCCGGAAGCGGGGATATCGCCGAACCACTTTTCGGCCAGCCGGAACGCCTCATCGGCATCCAGATTGCCGACAATGGAAAGGATAGCATTGTCGGGCGAATAAAAACGGCGATAGAAACTGCGTACCCTCTCAGCCGTCACATTCGCGATATGCTCCAGTTTTTCGCCAATTACCGGCCATCGGTACGGATGTTTCTTATAGGCCACTTTCCGCCAATAGTGTCCACTGTCGCCATAAGGAGTATTCAGACAACGCTGCTTGAATTCCTCCATCACCACGCTCCGCTGCACGTCCAGACTCTTGTCCGTAAGCAACAGATTTTGCATACGGTCGGATTCCAGCCACAGAGCCGTCTCAATATTGAACGACGGAACCGTTTCGTAATAGTTAGTAATGTCGCTGTTAGTCCACGCATTACACTCTCCTCCGGCATTCTGAAGCTTTCTGTCGAAGTCAAGAGCATTTTCAGAACCGCCAAACATCAAATGTTCCAAAAGATGGGCAAGCCCCGTAGAATCGGCGTCCTCATTTTTCGAACCGACACGGTACAACAAATTTACTGCCGCCATTTGAGTGGCGGCATTCCGGTTGTGGACCACACGCAGTCCGTTTGACAAAATATGGCGGTTTATTTCAATCATTCAACGACCGTAGCTTTCAGAATTTTCACGTCATCCACTGGACGGTCGTTACGGTCAGTTGCTACCTTCTCGATTTTCTCCACGACATCCATTCCTTCTACAACTTCACCATACACGGAATAGCTGTTGTCAAGGAACGGCGCACCTCCGACTGTAGTATAGGCTTCCTTTTGTTCCGGAGTAAAATGAAACAGATTGCCTTTTACTTTTTCCTCGGTTTCCTTTACCAGTTTTTCCTGCAGTTCCTGCAAGCCTGCACTGTTGCGTGCACGGCGCAAGTCCATGATTTCAGCCTTGTGTTCTGACACGAGCTCGTCAAACACAGCCTGTTTCTGACGGTTCTGCAAGGACTTTTCCATCGCCACAAGTTCCTGAGCATTATATTTCTTACCGGTCACGATATAGAACTGCGAACCGGACGACTTCTTCTCCGGGTTCACATTATCGCCGGTTCTTGCAGCGGCAATAGCCCCCTTCTTGTGAAAATATTTCGGAAATACAAATTCTGCAGGAATTTCACTGCCATGGTCAGAAGCGCCCAACATTTGGCCCTTCTTGGCCGTTTTTGAACTTGGGTCACCCGTCTGCACCATAAATTCGTTAATGACACGATGGAAAAGCACACCGTCGTATACCCCATCTTTCACATTCTTGACAAAATTGTCACGGTGTCCCGGTGTCTCGTTATAAAGAGCAATTTTTATGTTTCCGACTGTAGTTTCCAACAATACAGTCACTCTGTTTTCCTGCATATTCTGTCTGTTCGCTTTTGTTTGTTCGACAACATTTGTTTGTCCAAACGATACCATCCGGACAAACATCATCAATAGAAATAAAAAAAAGATTTTTCTCATCAAATCAGATTCCTTTCTGGAACACACGCTTGTATATTCTCCGGAAATTATCATCCTTGGCACTGAGTTCTTCTGCGTGTTCAGCATAATCCGCCCCCCAAAGGCTCGACAACAGTTCCGGAATATACTTGTGCTCGCGGTCCTTGTCAATGGCTGCCTTAACCAGCGCGTCGATTGCATCTGCATATTTCTCGGCGTCTATAGCGTGCAAATATCTTGCCGTGCTCACTACAAACTGGCCGTTGCGGTCGACATTAATCATATTTTCAACAAGTGCGGGCATCAATTCATCGCAATTGCCAATATTGTTGGCAATATATTCATACGTTGACAGACCGTCTTCTGCTTTTCTGAGTTTTTTAAGAATATCTTCAGCCATCTGAATTTTATTTTATTACTATTGACACATGGCGCATGGCGGCAAGTGCATTTAAATTCTTTTCACGCAAAGATAATGCAACGGAAGCTAAAATCAAAAAGAACTTTTCCTATTTTGCATTTTTACGCCCCATTCCGGCTGTTTTTCTCCCGCATCCCCTGCAAAAGAACTATCTTTGTAGCATGGAAACCAAATTAGAAATATACTCGGCCGACCTTTCGACCCAATTGAACCTGCTTTATGCCGACGACGGCATACGTGCCGGCTTTCCCAGCCCCGCTCAGGATTATACGACGGAAGCCATCGACCTGAACAAAGAACTGATACGGCATCCCGCCACTACGTTCTATGCGAAAGCTGTGGGCGACTCGATGAAGGACCGAGGCATCGACGACGGCGACCTGCTGGTCATCGACAAATCCATCGAACCGGAGGACGGCGACATCGTTGTGGCCTATATCGACGGAGAATTCACCCTTAAGACCGTAAAAACCGACCCGCATAACGAATGCTTATGGCTCGTTCCCGCCAACCGCAACTATCCTCCGATAAAAGTGACCGAAGACAACAGCTTCCTCATCTGGGGAGTTCTCACCTACAATATAAAAAGACAGTTCAGAAAGCTCTAAAAACATGTTTGCTCTGGTTGACTGCAACAATTTCTATTGCTCATGCGAGAGGGTGTTCAACCCGGCATTGCGCGACAAGCCTGTCGTTGTCCTTTCCAACAACGACGGCTGCATTATTGCACGCAGCAACGAAGCAAAAGCTCTGGGCATAAAAATGGGCGAACCTTTTTTTAAAATCCGTCAGACGCTCGAAGATCAAAAAGTGGCGGTGTTCAGCAGCAATTATGCGCTCTACGGCGACATGAGCCACCGTGTCATGTCGCTGCTGTCGGCATTCACGCCCGACATTACCATCTATTCAATTGACGAAGCCTTTCTGCAACTGCCCACCATGGAACATGACCCGACATTTTCAATAGAAGAATACGGGAAAAAGATAGTACGCACGGTCACGAAAGGCACCGGCATCCCCGTCACGATAGGCATTGCTCCAACCAAGACATTAGCAAAAATAGCCAGCCATTTCGGGAAGCAATATGCAGGATATAAAAATGTATGCCTTATCGACACGGATGAAAAACGAATAAAAGCCCTGCAACTGACACCGATTCACGATGTCTGGGGAATCGGCAGAAGATTGTCGCCACAACTTGCCTACTATGGAATCCGAACAGCTTGGGACTTGACTCAAAAAAGCGAACAATGGGTTCGCCGCAACTTTTCCGTCACACTTGCCAGAACCTGGAAAGAACTGCAAGGCGACAGTTGCATTGACATCGAAGAACTTCCTCACAACAAATCCATCTGCACCAGCCGAAGTTTTCCGGAGAAAGGGATCTGCGACCTTCCGCTGCTCGAAGAAGCCATCGCCAATTTCGCCGCATCCTGCTCACGCAAGCTCAAACAGCAGCACTGCGCCTGCCACGGAATGACAATCTTCGCCCACACAAGCCGCTTTCCGACAAGCGGACACCCATACCAGCTATCATCGGTATGCAGCTTTTCCGTCGCCACTTCCGACAGCCAGGAAATTGTCAGCCGTGCCGTGGAAGCGCTCCGACAACACTGGCCTGACAACATTACACCTTTTATAAAGAAAGCAGGAGTCATCGTATGGGGTATTATACCCGACACCGCCATACAGACACAACTATTCGATCCCATTGACCGCAGTCGGCAAATGGCACTTGGAAAAGCCATTGATGAGATAAACCGTAAAAACGGACACAACATGGTACGGATTGCCATACAGGGCTACGACAAACGATGGCATCTTAAATGCGAACGGATATCGAAACGATACACCACTGATATTGACGATATCATCGAAATCAAACTATAAGTTTTTTCGACCGCCGATGTTGCATTTTTCCTCCGAAAAAATTATCTTTGTACATAAGGTTGAATTAGTCAGCCAAAGTATAATGTAAACCTAACAAGAAACGACTATGAACGACAAGAAATATGTCATCACCGTTGGCCGTCAGTTTGGCAGCGGCGGACACGATATAGGACAAAAGCTGGCGCAAAAACTCGGCATAAAATTCTACGACAAAGAATTGCTTCTGGAAGCAGCCAAAGAAATAGGCATCAACCCCAACCTGCTGAAAAAGACGGATGAAAAATTGCCGTCGTTCTATATCAGCAACCTCTCCATGAATCTCGGCTTCTATATACAGCCCTTCACTTCATCGCCGACATCTTCCTACTACGACAATGTGCAGAAAGCCATCTGCGACATGATAAAAAACGTGGCCAAACGCGAATCATGTATCATCGTAGGACGCTGTGCCGACTATCTGCTGCGCGACAATCCAAACTGCATCAACATCTTTATCAGTGCTTCACCCGAGGCCTGCGCAGAACGCATCGTGAAACGCATTCCCAACATCGACATTGAGGAAGCCAAGGCATTGGCAAAAAAAGAGAACAAGCTCAGAGCCGAATACTACAATTTCTACACAGACAAGGAATGGGGACATTCCACCTCCTATGATCTCTGTATCGATTCTTCAAGAATCAACGAAGAATCAGCCATCAACCTGATTATCGAATACGTCAAGGAACGGTTAAAATAACCATCGGACTCCTCCCGACACAAAATCGGCTGCATAGTTTCTTGCAAACTGTGCAGCCGATTTTGCCATCAAAAAAATTCAATGTTCCGCACGAACGATTATTTAGATTCGTCGCCCGTTATTTCCACTATCTCCACATCCTGTGCCGTTCCCGCATCTTCGGGATGGTTTTTCAGAAAATGACGGTATACAAGATACTCAAGCAATGAATTTACAGCATATGCCATGAAGGATATACCGGTCACCAATACCAGCACACTCTCAATCCGCAATACGTCGGTCGAAAGGATTACGATACCGGCGGCAAGCATCAATGTCGGAATGACATAGCAGCCAATAGGAAAATGCACCTTACGGCTCCACGACAACAACGCCCACAATTTATAGACCGCACCTAAAATAAGTACGACCGCAAACGTATAGGCCGTAAAACCGACAAAAAACTGAGGTACGGCAACAAGCGCAATCCCCAGAATCAGTCCACCGACAATCGGCAAAACGGCAACTCCGCTAATCATACGCTTCTCCTGACGGGCAAACAGCGCAATCAAAGCCAAACAGCTTGGTACAATAAACACGATACCGACAATGATGATTATCATCTCCAGAATAGCTGCCCGATTATGAAGGATAACCAGCAACAAGCCAACGATAAAAACAAATACATTGGACAACAAAGGCAATTTAGATTTCATTTGCTGTAATTTTAAAAAATTCAATTTATGACGAAGTTACAAATAAATCCTCTTCCAATCAACACTCTCCCACTTTTTTATTTTCATCATTGACAATAATCTCGTTTTTTCTTAAATTTGCAGACAATGGAGCAGAAAAAGAAAATATTGGTACTCATCAACCCCATTTCCGGGACTAACAACAAAGCGTATCTGCCTGAAACTGTCAACGAAACACTGAATCATGAGATTTTCGACATTGAAATACGCTTTACACAACGCGCCAACCATGCCTATACACTTTCCCGCGATGCCAGTGACAAGGGATATTTTGGCGTGATTGCCATCGGAGGCGATGGGACAGTAAACGAAGTTGCCTCCGCCCTATGCCATTCACAAACAGCACTGGGAATCATTCCCAACGGTTCCGGCAACGGCCTTGCCCGCCATTTGAACATACCTCTCAACATCACCAAAGCACTGGAAATCATCAACGAGGTCAACATCCAAGCGTTCGACTACTGCACGGCCAACGAACATCCTTTTTTCTGCACATGCGGTGTTGGTTTCGACGCACAGGTCAGTGCAAAATTTGCCAAGGAAGGGAAACGCGGCCCCATTGGTTATGTAAAAAGTGCCGTATCCGAATATTTGAAATACCGTTCGAAAGAATACAAAATCACCACCCCCGACGGAATCATATCCGAACGGGCCTTTATCATCGCCTGCGGAAACGCCTCACAATACGGCAACAATGCCTATATCACACCGAATGCCGACATGCAGGACGGATTGATTGACGTGACTGTCATTCTGCCCATCACGCCACTCGACACAGCCATGCTCGGACTGCTGCTTTTTTCAAAACATATTGACCAGGACACCAACATCATTTCTTTCCGTACCCCGTCGCTAAAAATCGAACGGGCCACGGAAGGCATCATGCACATCGACGGAGAAACCATCATGATGCCGCGTGAAATCGACATACAATGCCACCCAAGAGGCCTTAAAGTTTTCGTCCCGACAAAAAGCTCGGAAAGAAACAATATTTTCAGTACAATCGGCAACGGATTCTGGGATTTTGTCAACTCAATCCGTACAGAATTGAACATTTGACAGCAAAAAACGTCAGATGCCGAAAAAAACGATATGTTTTGCAACATTTTCCTTTTGTACTCTAAATATTTTACTTACATTCGTGGCATATTAAGAACTTAACCATTATTTAATATAACTCCAAAACACAATACAATATGAGTTACCTTAAATTTGATAAAAACCTGTTGATTAACCTTGACCAATCTCTCCAAAAGGAGATTCTTCGAACAAACAAAGCAGGAGCTTATCATTGCACGACAGTAACCGGTTGTAACACTCGTAAACAGCATGGCCTGCTGGTCATTCCCATCAAGGAGATGAACAACGACAATTTTGTGCTGCTTTCGTCATTGGATGAAACTGTGATACAACACGGTGCCCCATTCAATCTGGGAATACACCGTTACAAAAACGGTGTTTACAGTCCGAACGGACATAAATATTTGAGAGAATTCAACTGTGACACAGTGCCCAGACTCACCTACCGCGTCGGTGGTGTTATCCTGACTAAAGAAAAGGTATTCGTGTCACACGAAAACAGAATCCTCATCAAATACACATTGGTTGAAGCACACTCTCCTACAACACTCCAGTTCCAACCTTTCCTGGCATTCCGAAATGCCGCAAGCCTATGCATGGAAAACAACCAGTTGGACACGACCTATGAAGAGACTGAAAACGGAGTATCATTCTGCCTGTACAAAGGATATCCACGCCTTTACATGCAATTCAACCACAAAGCGGAATTCGTCTACGAACCGCACTGGTACAACGGAATTGAATACATTAAGGACCTTGCTCGCGAAGAAGCCTTCAGTGAAGACCTTTGGGTACCGGGGTATTTCAAACTTCCAATCAAAAAAGGCGAATCCATCATATTCTCTGCAAGTACCGAACCGGCCAAGCCCAGAAGTTTTGCAACAACATTCGACAAAGAAGCGGAAGACAGAACCAAACGTACAAGTTTCTACAACTGCCTGAAGAATTCAGCCGAACAATGCTATCTGAAAGACGGCGACAACTATTACATGCTTGCAGGATATCCATGGTTTAAAATCATTGCCCGTGACCTTTTCGTGGCTCTTCCCGGCGCAACATTGGCTATTGACCACCGCGAGGACTACGAGAAAATGATGAAAACTGCGTTGGATGCCTTACATAAATACATCCAAACAGGAGAAACGGACAAAACCATCCAAGACATCGATTTGCCAGACATCCCGCTGTGGGCCGTATGGTGCATACAACAATATTACAAATTCTTCGGAGCATCGGAAACGATTGAAAAATACGGTGACACACTGGAAGAAATCATCAACTTCATTTTCGACGAGAAGCAAAAGAATTTGTATATCAACGAAGACGGTCTGCTTTCCTCCAACGGCACCATCGAATCCGTTACGTGGATGGACTCCACCTTCAACGGCAAACCGCTGCTGCCCCGCACGGGATACATTCTTGAATTCAATGCGCTATGGTACAACGCGCTGATGTTCGCCGTCACACTTTTCAAAGAAAATGAAAAGCAGCCGGAACGCCTCCAGGAATGGGAAGCCCTGGCTGAACGTCTGAAACCGGCGTTCATCAAAACATTCATGAACGACTACGGTTATCTGTACGATTATGTGGACGGTACATACACGGACCTGAGCGTTCGCCCGAATATGATTATCGCCGCCGGCTGCGACTTCTCGCCGCTTGACAGAGTTCAGCGCAAGAAAATTCTCGACATCGTCACCCGCGAACTGCTGACACCAATGGGACTTCGCTCCCTCAGTCCGAAAAGCTACGGCTACAATCCGTTCTTTGAAGGAAATCCGGAAAGAAGAGCCCAGGTATATTTCAACGGTCCTACACGCCCGTGGCTTACAGGCTTCTACACCGACGCCTATCTGAAAGTGTTTGGCCGCAGCGGCGTAGCGTTCCTCCGCAGAATGCTTATCGGCTATGAAGACGACATGACTAAAGGTTGCATCGGCTCGCTGTCTGAACTCTACGACGGCAATCCGCCCTACACAGGTCACGGTGCCATCAGCTTTGCTCCCAATATCGGAGAAGTGTTGCGCGCCCTCTATGCTATAAAAAGTTTTGAAGTTTAACATCCAAGATATTCCTTTCTAATATGAAAGCACTAATGTTCGGGTGGGAATTTCCACCCCATATCCTTGGAGGACTGGGAACGGCAAGCTACGGCCTGACCAAAGGGATGGCCGAAAACGGCAATATGGATATCACGTTTGTCATACCCAAACCTTACGGAGATGAAGATAAAAGTTTTGCAAAAATAATCGGAGCAGGCAATACGCCTATTGCCTGGAGAGATACCGACTGGGATTATGTACAGTCAAGAATCGGCAATGTAATGGATCCGCAATTATATTTCGATTTGCGCTCACACATCTATGCCGACTTCAACTATATGAATGTCAACGACCTGGGCTGCATCGAATTTTCAGGCCGATATCCAGACAATCTGTTGGAAGAAATCAACAACTATTCCATCGTGGCCGGAGTGATAGCCCGCACCCTTGACTTCGACATCATCCATTCACACGACTGGTTGACCTATCCCGCCGGCATTCACGCCAAACAAGTGTCGGGAAAACCTCTGGTAATCCACGTCCACGCTACCGACTTCGACCGCTCACGTGGAAATGTAAATCCGACAGTGTTCAACATCGAACGCGACGGTATGCTCAATGCCGACCATATCATTACCGTGAGCAACCTGACCCGCCGTACCGTCATTGAAAAATACGGTATCGACCCGGCCAAAGTCACCACGGTTCACAATGCAGTTGAACCGCTGAGCGAAGAGCTGAAGCATCTGGAAGTACCCAAAATGAAGGAAAAAGTGGTTACTTTCCTGGGACGCATTACCATGCAGAAAGGCCCTGAATACTTTGTGGAAGCAGCAGCCAAAGTTCTGCAAAAAGTACATAATGTCCGTTTTGTTATGGCAGGAAGCGGCGACATGATGGAAAAGATGATAAACCTTGTCGCAGAAAAAGACATCGCCGACCGTTTCCATTTCACAGGATTCCTGAAAGGAAAGCAGGTATACGAAATGCTGAAAGCATCCGACGTTTACATAATGCCGTCAGTATCCGAACCTTTTGGAATTTCTCCATTGGAAGCGATGCAGATGGGAGTGCCTTCCATCATTTCCAAACAGTCGGGTTGTGCTGAAATCCTCAACCACGTCATCAAGACCGACTTCTGGGATATTGATGCCATGGCCGACGCCATCTATTCCATCATTACCTATCCGGCCATGTACAACCAACTTCATGAAGAAGGCCTGGCCGAAGTGAACGAAATCCAATGGAAAAAAGCCGGCAAAAAAGTTATTGACATTTACAACCGATTATTAAACAAATAAAAGACTACTACTATGAGCGCAGTATGTTTATTTTTCCAAATACATCAACCATTCAGACTCAAACGTTACCGCTTCTTTGATATTGGTAACGACCACTATTATTTCGACGATTTCGGAAACGATGAAATCATCACACGCATTGCACAAAGATCCTATCTTCCTGCAAACGAACTGCTCCTGCAAATGATTCAAGACAGCAACAAGCGGTTCAAAGTTGCCTTCTCCATCACTGGAACAGCATTGGAACAATTCCAACTCTATGTTCCTGAATTCATCGACTCCATGAAGAAGTTGGCAGATACAGGCTGTGTAGAATTCGTATCCGAAACATACAACCACTCTTTGGCATCACTCTCCAATGTCGACGAGTTCAAAAAGCAAGTCGAGAAACACGACAAGCTCATCTACGAACTTTTCGGACAGAAGCCGAAGGTGTTCCGCAACACTGAATTGATTTACAACGACGAAATCGGTGCCACCATTGCAGAAATGGGCTTCAAGGGCGTGCTGACAGAAGGTGCCAAGCACATTTTAGGATGGAAATCGCCTAACTACATGTACTCGGCTGCAAGCGCTCCCAAGATGAAACTTCTTCTCCGCAATGCAAAATTGTCGGACGACTTGTCGCTCCGTTTCTCCGACAGCAACTGGCACGAATTTCCGCTGACTGCCGACAAATATATTTCGTGGATTGCACAAAGCCCGAAAGAAGAACAAATTATCAACATAGCCATGAGCTACGAAGTATTGGGCGAAATCCATCCTCGTGAAACCGGCATATTTGACTTCTTCAAGGCTCTTCCACGATTTGCTGAAGAAAAAGGCGTTGAATTCTGGACACCTTCCGAAGCAATTGCAAAATTGAATCCGGTTGCTGAAATCACAGTTACTCACCCTATTTCCTGCAACGACGAAGAAAGAGGCGTAAGCGCATGGCTGGGCAATCAATTGCAGAATGAGGCATTCAATAAACTTTATTCGGTAGCAGAACGTATTCATCTGTGCAGCGATCCACGCCTGCAACAAGACTGGTGCTACCTGCAATCGTCTGACCATTTCTTCTATATGAGCACGAAACACTTCGGAGACGGTTGTGCATTGTTCAGCCCGTATGAATCACCTTATATGGCATTTACCAACTACATGAACGTATTGGGCGACTTCATTGTACGCGTTGAAGAACAATTCCCGCTCACCATTGAGAATGAAGAATTGAACGCTTTGCTGACTACTATCAAGAATCAGTCGAGCGAAATCGAAATGCTCAACAAGGAACTTAGCACACTGAAGACTTCCATTGAAAACAATGAAGGAACAGCAGCAGGGACAACAGCAGAAGCTAAACCCAAGAAAGCTCCAGCCCGCAAGAAAACGACGACTAAAAAGGCTGTTCCCAAAGAGTAACAACTGAACATACAGTAGTCTTTAATAGAAACGACAGCGTTATGGCCAATCATAGCGCTGTCGTTTTTATATGCCCAAGAAAAATGGAGCTTGACGCAAAGCCAAACTCCATTCATTTATTTACATTAGTTCCAATCTTCGATAGAATTGTATGGAATCTCTTTCCCCCACTTGCTTTTTGCCATTTCCCTAATACGTTTCATCTCGCTTTGCGCATGTC
Organism: uncultured Porphyromonadaceae bacterium; assembly: GCA_900548875.1. Lineage (GTDB taxonomy): Bacteria > Bacteroidota > Bacteroidia > Bacteroidales > Muribaculaceae > Limisoma. Next base: position 32,664 of record URMA01000014.1, read on the forward strand.
TTTTGTCTTTTTCCTCATAACCATTTTGATACTGTCCGTTAAGATTTTTCATCTGCATCAAGTCAGAGGCCCATTTATTATACGTATTGCGCAATGTGTTATAATTTCTTTGATCCGCACCCGTCATTGTTGCTGAAGAATCACCATTCTTTGAAGACCCTGAGGATGCACCTGAAGAGATGTCTCTTTGACCCGACACATTCAAACCAGACGAAGAAGACTGGCCACTCACAACAACTGCTGCCATTGAATTGAGTATCGATGAGAACGAATTTCCAATCTTGTCAAGTCTTGCGTTTCGTTCTATGCTATGCTGTGTCTGTTCTACAGCATTTTCATAAGCATTCAATGCATTCTTGGCCTTCTCAATTCTATTGCTCACTTCATCGTATGCAGCCTTGTTTTCCGTTTCTTTTGCCATTTCCAACAATGTAGCATAATATTCCAAGTTACTTTGGAACAAATCTATATTATAACTGGCAGTACCATCCAATACATCCTCGTCAGATACATAGCCGGACTCCGCATCCAACCAAAATCTTCCATGCACCTTTCTTTGGTCCATCAAAGTCAAATAAGCGTACACGTCGTAGGGATTCCGCTGCAAGCGGAAATAAGGAGAATCATAAACCAACGGGGTACTGATGAACCCATAATCCGTGACAATACTTGGCAGACCGCTCACAATGAGCGTATCGCCCTGCATCGGCTCAAGTTTACCATTTTTATACCCGAAATAAACCTCTCTCGGTTTTTGCATCTGCTCAATTGTCATATCCGAATCTGAATAAGGCATGACATAATTCATGAATAATGTATTTTCCATTGTAGCGTTACGTGCTTTTGAGCGTTGGCTTCTAAGCCTGTTACGAGCTGTTTGGTCGGCATCTATTGCTTTTGCATAATCCTTGACCGCGTTTTTATAAATCTTCTTATATTTCTTATCCTTTTTTACTGCAATGAACTGATCAAACGAAACGATGTCAGACACGACTGTTTCACCACATATATTCAACAGTTTACATGCTCCATCCTTTTTCACAAGAAAATAATGGTCAAATAGCAACGCAAAAGATTTATACTGTTCCTTCTTTTTTATATCCAAGTCATCATTGTCGAATATTTTATCATACACTTCATCATACAGAGCAGGTACAAGCACACAACCATCGACAGTGCAAACGCCCCACTTGCCACCGTCCAGGAATTTATAAAAAACAGGGGAATTATATTCAATCGAACTCTCATAGCCTTTATTAAAAGTTGTTTCACAATATTGATCAGGGAAACGGGCAATAGAGTCACAAAAAGGTTCTGAAATAATCTTCCACACATTGGCAAATCCGCACCGTCCGTTCTTTTTATAAGAAAATATGCCTTCTCCACTAATACCTGCCACGCCATCAAATCGAGGAAGTACACAAGGCTCACCATTATATGTCACACCCCATTTACCATTCTCTTGATAAAATCCATACCCCTGTCCGAACGCAAAACTCACATTTAAACACAAAATAATAATTCCCAATAAAATAACCTTTTTCATGTCGTTCTATTTAGTATTAATCCGAAACCGTATTACTTAACTTTAACCGGTTTCTATCATTTTTATATTGTTAAATATATATACTTATATACCTTATCGTACCAACAGCTTTAGACCGTAACAATAGATTGAATTACTTGAAAAGTAGGCAATCCATTATACAAAACCATTAATACAATAAGGTATATAAAAAAGTATCGCTGATTATTTTCACAAAAAAGCTTTATGAAAATGTTGTATTCAACATCAACAATGTTGCGAATAATCTGCCAAGTATTCCTTGATTTCCTTAACAGTAGCCTCTACATTGAAACCGAACTTCTCCTCCAACACTTTGTAAGGTGCAGAATAGCCGAAATGGTCAAGACCACAGGCACGGCCGTTAGCTCCGACAATACGAATCAACGAAGAAGGCAGACCGGAAGTTTTTCCGTAAACCGGCTTGTCTTTCGGCACAAGCGATTCACGATAAGCGGCAGGCTGGTTGCAGAACAAACCGACAGAAGGAATAGATACCACACGGGCCTTGATGCCTTCCGCCTTCAATACTTCAGCCGATTTAACCAACAACATGACATCAGAGCCATTACCGACAAGCACAACATCCGGGTTTTCGCAATTGACAACAGCATAACCGCCCTTCACCATCTGAAGTGCGTCGGCATATCGGTCGCCGGATTCGGAGGGCAAATCTTCCACATCCTGACGAGTCAGAATCAAGCCCGTCGGCGTGTCGGTATTTTCCATAGCCATCTTCCATGCTACTGTTGTTTCCGCACTGTCGGCAGGACGAAGCACCAGCATGCTGTTTTTATCCTTGTGATTCTTCAATTCTTCCAAAAGACGAATCTGAGCTTCCTGTTCAACCGGCTCATGAGTAGGACCGTCTTCACCCACACGGAATGAGTCGTGTGTCCATACGAACTTCACCGGAAGTTCCATCAGGGCCGTCATACGGATAGCAGGCTTCATGTAATCGGAAAATACGAAGAATGTTCCACAAGCGGCAAACATACCGCCATGCAGCACTATTCCGTTCATGATGGACGCCATCGTCAATTCGGCTACACCCGACTGCAGGAAGCGGCCTTCGAAATGTCCCGGAGCAATCAGGCTACCGCACTTTTTAATAAAAGCTTCAGTCTTGTCACTATTCGACAAGTCGGCGGAAGAAACCACCATGTTCTGCAATTTCTCACCCAGAACAGCCAATACATCGGCAGAAGCCGTACGGGTTGCCACATTCGGCTTGTGAGCAATCGCCTTGTAGTCGATTTCCGGAATTTTACCGTCAATCCAGTTTTGCAGCTCCGCAGCCGATTCCGGATTTGCGGCAACCCAAGCAGCAAATGCCGCTTTACGTTGGGCAACAATTTCTTTCAGTTCCTCACGGCGCTGCGCATATAGTTCTTTGGTTTCATCCCAAACAGCCCATGGGTCTTCAGGATTACCACCTAAATTTTCTACAGTCTTTTCATAGCTTGCTCCCGACTTGCTGAGAGGGTTGCCGTGTGTGCTCGTCTTGAACTCAAAGTTCTTACCGTCAGCTGTCACACAACCCTTACCCATGATTGTATTACCAATAATCAGGGTCGGACGCTTTTCCTCGTTCAGCGCATTTTCCAATGCTCCGGCTATCTCAATCGGATTGTTACCGTCAATTTCAATTACGTTCCAGTTCCAGGCACGGTACTTAGCAGCCGTATCTTCTGCCGAAACCTGGTCCACCATTGTGGCAAGCTGCACCTTGTTACTGTCGTAGAACATAATCAGATTGTTCAAGCCCAAGAAACCGGCAATACGACCGGCACCTTGAGAGATTTCCTCTTGAATACCTCCATCTGAAATAAACGCATAGGTCTTGTGTGCAACGACTTCACCAAAACGAGCGGCTATGCAACGCTCTGCGATGGCAGCGCCGACAGCCATGGCATGTCCCTGTCCAAGCGGCCCTGAACCGTTTTCAATACCACGGGCAAAATCCACTTCCGGATGTCCGGGAGTAGCACTCTTCCATTGACGGAACTTTTTCAAATCGTCGATGCTATAGCGTCCGCACATGGCAAGCACGCCGTACAACATAGGCGACATGTGACCCGGATCCAAGAAGAAACGGTCTCTTGCAAACCATGTCGGGTCTTCGGGATCATATACTAAATATTTGGAATATAACACGTTTGTAAAATCAGTGCCACCCATAGAGCCACCCGGGTGTCCTGACTTCGCTGCCTCGACCATTGCCGCTTCCAAAATACGGATATTGTCGGCCACCTTATTCATTACATTTACATCCATTGATACTTAGAGGTTGAGAATGTTAATAACAAGTGCGAAATTACGAAATTTTGTTCAATAACAGAAAAAATACCTCAAAAAAAGCCCGCCCCATGCTCTTTTTAGAAGCACGGGGCGGAATTTATTATTTACTGTTCAGTCAGAATCTGGAATCAGTCTTCATCCGTTTTCAACACCTTGCTACCAATCAATGAATAGAACAACAGGTAGCCTACAGCCACTACAAGTACCCAGTAGCTGCTCAAGTAACCGGCAGCGTCGGCAACTGCACCCTGAATCAACGGCAGGATACCACCACCGCAAACCATTACCATGAAGAAGCCGGAAGCAACGGCCGTATACTTACCAAGACCTTCAACAGCCAGGTTGAAGATTCCGCCCCACATTACAGAAGTACACAATCCACAAAGGATGAGGAAGAGGATGCTTACAGGAGCTTCAACACTCATGAATGACAAGGTGGAAGAAACGCCCGGAACAGAAACCGTCACGTCGGCCGGAACAAGAATAGACGCAATCAAGAGGATGATAGCAACTGTTGATACAGCCACCAACATTGTCTTACTTGAAATCTTTGCGCCCAGCGCACCGCCCAACAAACGGCCAACAAGCATCAACAGCCAGTACATACCTACCAACGAACCTGCAACAGCAGCCGGGATACCCAACTCGTTTGTCATATAAAGGTTGGCGATGTTAGGAATACCAACTTCAATACCTACATACAGGAAGATAGCGACAACACCACCGATATAGTGGCTGAACTTGAACACGCCTGACAAGGAAACCTTGTCTTCTTTGCCTTTGTCCTTGTTGTTCTTTATTTCTTCCAGAATTGGTTCCGGAAGTTTGGAAAGAACCAAAACAATGAAGGCGACGGCGAAAATAGCCATTGCAATATAAAGCGCTGTACGAGCGTCAACCAATGTACATTCCTTGATATTGTCACCCATCAGATAACCTACAAGAACCGGGCAAATGGTAGCGGCCAACGAGTTAGTGGCACCACCGAACTGAATCAGCTGGTTACCTTTCTTGCCACCACCACCGAGGGTGTTCAACATCGGGTTAACGACAGTGTTCAACATACACATGGAGAAACCTGCCACAAATGCACCACACAAATAAACGCCGAAAATGGATTCATCCTCCAAATAGCTGGAAAGGAACATCAACACTACACCGACCAAACCAACGAGCACGGCCATGATTGCAGAAAAACGATAGCCTTTCTTTTGAAGAATCATACCGGCTGGAAGTCCCATAAATGCATAGGCGATAAAGTTAGCGGCATTACCCAGCTGAGACTGGAAATTGGAAAGTGACAACTGCTCTTTCAAGATAACGCCAAATGGATTCTGAAATCCGGTCACGAATGAAATCATCGCGAACAAAAAGAACATTACAACTATAGGCAATGTATAATTCTTTTTTTCCTGTAACATAAATTTAGATTTTAAAGTATGAATAAATAATTGATAACTCTACGGTTACTTATCGTTTTATTATTTAAAAGTAAAGTATTTTTTCGAACGGAGTACTATGACGTGCATTAATTTTATCTTTTTTTAAGACACCACGAATTTTTAATACTGTCTTTCTCCAAAAATCGAATGTCCTATACGAACCAACGTACTACCCTCTTCCACAGCAATCTGATAATCTTCGCTCATCCCCATGCTGATTTCCCGAAAGCAATCCGAGTCCCGAAGACACCCATCATGCAAAAGGTCAAACACTTGCTTTATTTTTCGAAATTCCGCCCGAATCTCGTTTTCATCGTCAGTGTTGGTGGCCATGCCCATCACACCGCAAACCCGCACATGAGCAAGTTCTGCCAGCACACCACTCTCCACCATCGCTACGCATTCGTCGGCAGTCATTCCAAATTTTGTTTTTTCCAGCGCCACATGCAGCTGCAACAACACATCCACTACACGTCCGGCACGTTCTGCCTCACTGTCAACCACCCGCAACAGCTTTTCGCTGTCTATACTATGAATCATAGCCACATAAGGAATAATTGACCGAACTTTATTCGTCTGTAAATGGCCGATAAAATGCCATTTTACATCGTCGGGCATCTGCCCTACTTTCTGCAGGAGTTCCTGAGCACGGCTCTCACCGAACATCCGTTGTCCGGCATCATAAGCCTCACGCAACAACTCTACAGGATGGAATTTGGAAACGGCAACAAGACCCACTCCTTTTGGGAGTGAATCCTGCACCTTTTTTAAATTGTCTTTTACATTTATCATTTTAAGCCTCCTGATCTGCAGCAGTGCCACCAAGGTTAGCCTGATATACGTCCATTATAGCGGTTTCTGTGATAGATGCCACTTCAAAATCCGACATCGTACCCTTCATTCCTGCCATGAAATTATCAAAAGCCTTTTTGAAATCGGCAGCCTGCACCATAATATAATTGGCTGTCTTTTTCTCAACGGCAGTCTTTTCGTCAATTGTAATAAAGTTAACCTTCACTCTGTACCAGCGGTCACCGCTTTCATCCCAAAAGATTTCAGCCGTATTCGTACGCTTAACGGCGGTAACCTTGAAATCACCCGAAATAAAAGGTGTGATTTCTTCAATAATACGAGCTTCAGCCTCAGTAAACGACAAGGCATCAACCAAGTAAGGTTCAGTAACAGTTTTCTGTTGACCGTTTTCTGCCAATTTGTCGTATTTCACTTTACATTCAAACCATGTTGCCATTTTTACCTTTCATTAAAATTACGGCACAAATTTAATAAAATAAATTTCATTAAAAGCGATTACAGCTCTTATTTTATCGGTATTTTCTCGACAAAAGGTTAAAAGCGGATAAACTTTTAAACCTATAAAAATTTGACAATCTCTTTAGCATAGCCCTTCCACATTCCAAATTGAGGAAATGACATTTCTTTTTTCTGTTTCATTATTTTATTTCCGCTCGCCTTTCGCTATTTTTGCAGAAGACAGGAGGCACCTCGGCATAGTCAAATCCGAAAACTGCGTTCTCGATTTGCCTCTGCTCTCGGCTTTCGCTATCTTTGCATTACTAAAACAATTTAGACTATGAACAAAACGCTATCAGTTTTCATCCTTTTTTGGTTTTGCCTGTCCGCATCAGCCAGCGACAAAATCATCATCGCAGGAAGCGACAAGCCCTACAGCGGACAATCCTGGTTTTACAGTGGCTCCGGCAATGAACTGCAACAACAGAAAATATCCGATTATTGGGACCAAGGGAAACGTATCACATCAGCGGCCTACACGCCGTTCGGGTGGTTTATAGCTATGAGTAAAAACAGCGGATACACCCGACAAACTTATCACTATGCCAATGACTGGCCAACTGACTGGATCTCGGAAAACTATAATAAAGGATGCTATGTGACGAACATTACTGAAGGCGACGGCAAATGGCTGATTGTCATGTCGGAAGGGACGGGATATACCGACCAGACATACAAGTATGACACTTGGAGCGTTTGCGAAAGTTTCATAAAAACCTATTGGGACAAAGGCTACCGCATCACGCAAGCCCTTCCTTTTAAGGACAAATGGCTTGTCATTATGAGTGCAAACAGTGGTATCGGCATGCAATCCTATTCTTTCAAGAATGCGGACAATATTGCCGACCGTATTCAGGAAATCTGGAATGACGACTATCTTATCCAACTGCTGGAATATGTCAACGGAAAATATTTCCTCGTTGCCTACCAGCCAGCAGACGGGAAATCTGCCCGACAAACCTATAACATTGATGCCTCCACTCCATCCTCGTTCATTGACGAGCAATGGGATAAGGACAACTGTATCACATATATCGGCAGCCTTCACAAGTCGGGAAACAGCAGCAGTTCGTCGGCTAATGACAATTATAACAACAATGACGGACAGCCCGATTATGATTCCTACAAACTTTATGAAATCATCAAAATCACAGAAGGCAACAAAATCATACATAAACAAAAAATACCATGCTTTGCCTGCTATGGCAACAAAACATGCCAAATCTGCCACGGCTCCGGAATGATCATCGGGCTTTATTCATCCATACCCTGCAATGCTTGTCTCGGTTCCACCAAATGTTCGGCATGCCAGGGCCGCGGTTACCAGATTATTCAAGTAGGAGTTTATGACAAGAACGGCAATAACCTTCAAGGCGGTGGTAATGGCGGATATGTAGCACCTGCTCCCAGCTATAACAGTGGCGGAGGATACAATGGTGGCGGCTATGACGGTGGTGGGCATCACTCCGACAGAGTCAGATGCAACAGCTGTTCCGGCACCGGAAGATGCACTGCCTGCGGCGGTACAGGATTAATGAAGGGCAGCTACTACTACACGGGAGGAGATGAGTATATCACCGACTGCCCCGTGTGCCACGGCAGTGGAAAATGCGGAGTCTGCTACGGACGAGGTTCTCTCTAATTTTTATAAGATAACACAATGGCCTGCTTTTCTTTCCAAGGAAGGCAGGCTGTTTTTATATACAGATTAAACAAATGTAATTAATCCAAGATTGTATTAATTATTAAAATTATGCCCGACAATTTGTTTTTTTCCACAAGAATCCTTAAGTTTGTATTATCAATTACCTAAATACGATGAAAAAAACAGACCTGACATCACCAAACGACCACCAAAACCTGTTTGCCAGGATTTTTTATTTCTATGTAGATGGATTTCGCAACATGACAGTTGGGAAAACTCTCTGGACAATCATACTCATCAAACTGTTTGTCATGTTTGTCCTGCTCAAAATTTTCCTTTTCCCGGACTTTTTAAGTTCCAAAAGCGACAACGATGAAGGCAAGGCCGACTATGTACGCACGGAACTGATCAAACGCAATTAATTAACAAATATACTTATGGAAGATTTAATGCATGTAGTCGACTGGTCGCGTGCACAATTTGCACTGACGGCCATCTACCACTGGCTATTCGTTCCGCTCACATTAGGTTTGGGCGTGATCATAGCCATTATGGAAACAATCTATTACCGGACAAAGAGCGAAAAATGGTTGGCGACAACCAAATTCTGGATGCTGCTGTTCGGAGTGAATTTTGCCATCGGTGTTGCCACCGGCATCATCCTGGAATTTGAATTCGGCACCAACTGGTCCAATTACAGTTGGTTTGTCGGTGACATTTTCGGAGCCCCGCTTGCCATTGAGGGCATTCTGGCATTCTTTATGGAATCCACCTTCATTGCCATCATGTTCTTCGGATGGAAGAAAGTCAGCCCGAAATTCCACTTAACGGCAACCTGGCTGACAGCCGTGGGAGCAAGTATTTCCGCTCTGTGGATTCTCGTAGCAAACGCCTGGATGCAATATCCGGTAGGAATGGAATTCAATCCGGAAACGATGCGCAACGAAATGGTGGACTTTTGGGCCATTCTGCTTTCCCCGATGGCTGTCCATAAATTTTTACACACCGTTTTGAGCGGTTGGGTTTTGGCAGGCGTTTTCGTAGTAGGTGTCAGCTCCTGGATGCTTTTGAAGAAACGCAATGTGGAACACTGTTTCCGCAGCCTGAAAGTCGGCGGATGGGTAGGCGTTGTCGGCATTGTTCTGACAATCTACACCGGCGACGGCTCGGCTGTCACGGTTGCAAAACCCCAGCCTATGAAACTGGCGGCACTCGAAGGTCTTTATGACGGAAGTCACGGCCAGGAACTGGTAGGAATCGGTGTGCTGAATCCGAAAAAGACACTGAACAACAACGAAAAACCCTACTTGTTTGACATCTCCATCCCATACGGACTTTCTGTTCTCGCCACTCACGATCCCAACGCATTCGTTCCGGGAATCAATGACCTCATCAAAGGCGTTTCATTCACAAACGACGGCGACACCATCAACACCGTTTCCTATGCTGAACGCATAGCCCGCGGAAAAATGGCGCAGGCCACATTGGCTGAATTTGACAAGGCTTCAAAAGCCGGCAACGTGGTTGCACTGGATAGCCTGAACACGGCACTAAAAGAAAACTTCCCGTACTTTGGCTACGGTTATTTCAGCAGTCCGGAAGAAGCCGTACCCAATGTACCCCTCACCTTCTATACATTCCGTGTCATGGTAATCGTAGGCGGTTATTTGCTGCTTTTCCTTATTGCAGCCCTGCTGCTCGCCTACAAACGCGAAATCTACATGCGTGCAAAATGGGCGAAAGGATTCCAATGGCTTGCCATTGTTTCCATCCCTCTCGTTTATCTTTGCAGCGTTTGCGGTTGGGTTGTAGCTGAAGTAGGACGACAGCCCTGGACTATTCAGGACCTGATGCCGAATCATGTAGCCATATCTGACATCAGCGCGCCCTACGTACAGACCACCTTCTTCATCTTCGCCGTCATATTCACGGCCCTGTTGGCTGCCGACATCTGTATCCTGACAAAACAGATCCGCAAAAAATCGAAAGAAAATCTTGACACCGTAAAAAAATAGCACTATGATTACATACGAGTTTCTTCAAAACTACTGGTGGCTGCTCATCTCTGTACTGGGAGCCATTCTGGTATTCCTCCTGTTTGTACAAGGCGGTCAGACCATGCTCATTACAACATTCAACCGCACCCACCGCTCCATGATGGCCAATTCCCTCGGACGAAAATGGGAACTGACATTCACCACACTCGTTGTGTTCGGCGGCGCATTTTTTGCATCGTTCCCCCTTTTCTACTCCACGAGCTTCGGCGGTGCCTACTGGCTGTGGATGATTATTCTGTTCAGCTTCATCGTACAGGCTATCTCTTATAAATACCGCCAGAAAGAAGGTAACCTCTACGGCACGAACACATACGACACGCTGCTGTTCATCAACGGATGCATTGGTCCGCTCCTGCTGGGCGTAGCTGTTGCCATGTTCTTTTTCGGTGCAGAATTCACCGTTGAAAAGACCAACATTCTCAATGTCGAATCGTCAGCCATATCCCGATGGGGCGATCGCCACGGCTTCGAAGCCATCTTTAATCTCAAGAACCTGGTAATGGGTATCATGGTATTGTTTCTTGCACGCGTGCAGGCTTCGCTCTACTTCATCAACAACATCGACGACAAGGACATCTATGAACAACAGAAACACATGTTGCTCTACAATACCGTTGTTTTCGTGCTGTTTTTCCTTGGCTTTGCCACATTGTTGCTGTTGTCGCCGGGTGTAACCTACGACAACGCCGGAAATGCCGAATGGGTGGAATACAAGTATCTCAACAATTTCCTTGAAATGTGGTGGTGTCTGGCAGCCTTCCTTATCGGCACGCTCCTCGTGCTGTTCGGTATTGGCAAGACGCTGCTTGTAAAAGGTTTCAAGAAAGGCATCTGGTATTCCGGTATCGGAACGGCACTCGTTGTGCTTTCCCTGTTCTGGGTAGCCGGCTACAATAACACGGCCTACTATCCGTCATTGCTCGATGTTCAGAGTTCGCTCACTATCCGCAACAGCAGTTCAAGCGAATTCACATTGACGGCCATGAGCCTTGTTTCGCTACTGATTCCGTTTGTGCTCGCCTACATCGTCTATGCATGGTACTCTATGGACCGTGTTAAAATTACCGCTAAGGAAATCATCGAAACAGAAAGCGAAGACAAATACTAACCAGATCGATAAAATACGCAAAGTGCAAAACTTTCAGGGGGTGCTCAGAATGTAATCGCAAACAATTCTGAGCACCCCTTTTTTCAAATAGACAAAAGCGAAACAACCCATATCGCTCGTCAATTCATTCTATTCATCCAACTTCACTCTCGGCAAAATCAATTGTTTCCCCAAATATGGGCTATCTTCTTCTCTATTTTTTCTATAATCTCCCATCACATCACTAAAAATGTAGATTTTGCCGATAGAACAAAAACGCTATACGTTCATGGACGCATGTAGTTTTCGCCAGCGGGAAGGAGAACATGCTTCCTTTTCTGTGAATATTTTGGAAAAATAGCTGAGCGACAGAAATCCCGATGCTTCAGAAATGGCTGAAATGGTCATTTCAGGATGCTGCATCAATAAGCCTTTGGCATACTCGATACGAAGCCCCGCCACCCACTCACGGAACGTGACATGATAAGTAGACTTAATGTAAGCGAACAAATAGGTGCGATTGGTGCCAAGAGCCAAGGCCAGATCCTCAATAGTCAATCCCGGTGAAGTATACCCATGTGAATCCAACCAAACAATCAATTGTTTTTCAATATTGGCATGATAGTTGGGTGAATCTTCTGATATTTCTTCCGTCGATGGACCGACTTGTTCTATTCCTGCCGGAGCTTCCTTCTCCAGAATGCTTTCCACCTGCTCGTAGAACAGCAGATAGTTCATATAAGACCAGAACAAATAGATATAGAAAGGAATGGACGAAAGTATCCACAGAAACACATAACGGTCCGGCAGGAATGTCAGCAATCCGCAACTGACTCCATAAATAACTGCCCACCACGTGAAAATAGACATCCACCGAATATAGGCGGCGATATGCTCGGAATGCGTATCATCGAACAAACGGACAGCACGACGGTAAGTCTGGATGAGCTTTCGAGCCAAATAAACTCCATACAGAATCAGCCACAAGGCCATCAGGAGCAGTCCGACATGTTGTGCTGTTCCCTTGGGAAAAACTATGAGCAGAAGACCGGCAAGAACCGTGAACAACAGCCAATACAGGATATGTCGCACGAAACGTCGCCGTGTCAGGTAAAAACGGTCAAGCAGCGAGAGAAGAGCCGAACTGAACAGCCAATAGACCAGAAAATAGGTGGAGAGATTCATCAGAATGGCCATGTCATGATCGGAAAACCGAATGCCGCAAAACAAATGGACCGAATAGTTGGCAGCCAACAGCAACAAGGCAGCACCCATAAGGCGGCGTGAACGAACGTAGTTGCCAAAGATAGGCTTCTCCGGTGTTTTGGCCGCAAAGAAATAGGCGACAAAAAACAGCATCAGTACAACGGCGATGCCCAGTGAACATTCATAGATAGTACAGACCATTGTTTTGTAAATTTCATTTGATAATTAAGGTTCATTTTAACAAATCCTACAAATCACTCGGTTTGATTTGTAAGATGACTAACGTCGCTTTCCTCAACTAATTAATACAAAATTACAAGATTTTTTCAGCAATATATCAAAAGGACGAATCTTTTTAATCAACTTTGCAAGGCAGATTTACAATTTTATCACATGCCATATCAAACGTTCAGAAATATCTGTCTGACCTATATTGAACTGCTCATTTTTTATTGCCACATCTTCCTGCAAAGGCCTATTTATCCAGTCGTTTCACTCTGGCATTTTTATTTACCTTCGCAACATGATTTCGGCAAAATTCATTAATTTTGGCGCTCGAAAGAATCCATGCAATTATGTTCACTGTCCTTCTTATCATGTTTTCAGGTATAGCTATCGGCTATTTCTGCCGAAAAATCGGCTGGCTGCAAAAGCTGGGCAAGCCCATATTCTACGTTATCCTACTGCTTTTGTTTCTTTTGGGAGCAAATGTTGGCAACAACAAAACCATTGTCAACAATCTCATCTCATTGGGAAGCCAAGCTTTACTAATTGCTGTTCTGTCTACCCTGGGAAGCGTATTGATAGGATGGGGAGTATGGAAACTGATTTACAGGAAGGGGAAATAAGAATGAAGGGAAGTCTGACAGTTATAGCGCTCTTTGCCTTAGGCTGCCTGCTGGGATGGCGGCACCTGCTACCCGATTTTTTCACACAAAACACAGCCTCGCAATACGTACTCTATCTGCTTATGTTTCTTGTGGGACTCAGCATTGGCAGTGACAAGAAGCTAAAAGAAATACTGCGTAATCTTCGGCCAAAACTGCTTCTGATTCCCGCTGCAACCATTGTCGGCACTCTTTCCTTCACTTCCCTTGCCGCTCTAATCCTTCCGAAATGGAGCGTATGGGAATGTCTTTCCGTAGGTAGCGGATTTGCCTACTACTCCTTGTCGTCCATCCTTATCACCCAACTCAAGACTCCCGATATCGGAATTCAAGCAGCCACAGAATTGGGGACTATATCCCTTATAGCCAACATCATACGGGAAATAGCGACATTGATAGGCACTCCTCTATTCGTGAAATATTTCGGACGACTTGCACCAATTTGTGCCGGCGGAGCAACAACGATGGACACAACACTACCCATTATCACCCAATATGCGGGAAAAGACATTGTCTTTATTGCCATTATACACGGAATGATTGTCGACTTCACGGTACCTCTGTTCGTTTCGCTCTTCTGTTCCCTATAACTGACCAGACACGATTTTTTCATAAATTTGTAGTATATTAGAGGCGGCTCAGGATAGTCAAATCTGAAAACTGCGTTCTCGATTTGCCTCTGCGCTCGGCTTTCACTATCTTTCCATAAGATAGGAGGCGCTTCGGGATAAAAAATATCTGAAACAAGTTTCGATATTTTATTCTCCGCTCGGCTTTCACTATCTATTCTTATGGAAATTCCAATAGCAAATTGGAAAAAATAGGACT
>URMA01000015.1 GCA_900548875.1 uncultured Porphyromonadaceae bacterium
ATCCGCGGCTTCGCCATCAAGTTCTACACCGACGCCGGCAACTGGGACCTCGTGGGCAACAACACCCCGGTCTTCTTCCTGCGCGATCCGCTGAAGTTTCCCGACCTGAACCACGCCATCAAGCGCGACCCGCGCACCGGACTGCGCAGCCCGAACAGCAACTGGGACTTCTGGACGCTGCTGCCCGAGGCGCTGCATCAGGTGACCATCACGATGTCGCCGCGCGGCATTCCGGCCTCCTTCCGCCACATGCACGGATTCGGAAGCCACACGTACAGCCTCTACGACAAAGACAACCGACGCACGTGGGTCAAGTTCCACCTCCGCACCGAGCAGGGGATCAGGAACCTGACCGACGCGGAGGCCGAGGCCATCATCGCCAAGGACCGCGAATCGAACCAGCGCGACCTGTTCGAAGCCATCGAACGCGGCGACTATCCGCGCTGGCTGATGCAGGTGCAGCTGATGACCGAGGAGCAGGCCCGGACCTATAAAATCAATCCGTTCGACCTGACGAAGGTGTGGTATCACGGCGATTTTCCGCTGCACGACGTGGGCATTCTGGAACTCAACCGCAATCCGGAAAACTTCTACGCCGAAGTCGAGCAGGCCGCCTTCAACCCGATGAACATTGTCGAGGGCATCGGCTTCTCGCCAGACAAGATGCTGCAAGGACGCCTCTTCTCCTACGGCGATGCGCAGCGTTACCGCCTGGGCGTGAATCACAACCTGATTCCGGTGAACAAGCCCCGCTGTCCGTTCCACGCCTACCACCGCGACGGGCAGATGCGCACCGACGACAATTACGGCGCGACGACGCCCTACGAGCCGAACAGCTACGGCGAATGGCAGAACCAGACGGAATACAAGGAACCGCCGTTGGAACTCGACGGCGCGGCCTATCAGTGGGACTACCGCGAAGACGATACGGACTACTATTCACAGCCGCGAGCGCTGTTCCGCCTGATGAAGCCGGAACAACAGCAGGTGCTGTTTGAAAACACGGCCCGCTCCATGGGCGACATCCCGGTGGAAATCAAGCTCCGCCATATCCGTAACTGCGCAAAAGCCGACATTGAATACGGAAAAGGCGTAGCCAAGGCTTTGGGCATCGCCTGGGAAGAAGTAGGCGAATAGCACCCGAAAAACAGGCCATAACAGAAAAGAGGCATACCCGCCGGAACACTCCGACAGGGTACGCCTCTTTCCGTGTTTCTATATCTCCGTTTACATCACGGCAACTTTCTTACCGTTGACAATATAGATTCCGCGGCTGAAACTGCCGAGACAGGTAACGCCTGCCGACACGGTCCGGCTGAAACTGCGGCCGTCGACGGAAACCACCTGCACGGTACATGGACGATTGCTTACGGCATAAATGGCTCCACCCTGCGCATACACGCGGAAAGCATCGGACGATACAACACCGACACCCGAAGTGCCGGGAGCGATTACTCGCTGCAAACCGCTAACCGTATAGTAGCCACCGTTCTCAAATTTCAGGTCGGCAGTCTGCGGGCTGGACGTGTTGTTGAAAATGATGCCTGTCGGCATATTGGCCGCATCCATCGTTCCGCCATAGGTCCATTTCCATATTTTATTGCCGCCTTCAGCAGCCACGCCCATCAGTTGCGCACGCTGACCGGGCCATGTGCCGCCGGTAAAATTCGTTGCGTCGTTCCAACACCATACGGAAACATTGGAATAGCTGCCGTCGGAAGGCGCTTCAAAAAATGCCACCATCTCGCCTTCCGCAAATTCCGGAGTATAGACCTCCAGTTCATCGCCCGGATTTGTACCCGAACCGCCTGTTCCGCCATCCTCCGTAGTTTCCTCCTGCGTTCCGTCGTATTCAGGACGGTCGGCCACGACAGGAGAGGTCGTATAAAGATATGCTCCGTCGTCACCCACCTTGCCCGGAGCCGGAGTCTTGTCGGTGTTGAGCACATAGACACGCATATTGCCCCGTCCGGAACAAGTGGCGGTAAGCCGGCCGTCGGTAACGGTCTTCACATCGCCGGTTACGGCATCGACATATGTTCCGTTTTCAACGCCGGTAAACGTGGCGTTGCCGGAAATCGTCACCAGGGCGTAGCTGTCCACCTTGTCGTCGGTATAGCGGCGCTTGAAGGCATAGCTTCCGTCACAGCCTTCGGTGCTGTACTGCCCTTTACGCAATGCCGGCACCGCCATGCGGATACGGTTGAGCCGCTGAATGTGGAGAGCCAACTTGTATTTCAAGGTAGCCTCCATGTTCCCCGTAGCGTTGCTCCAGTCAGCAAAGTCGTTCACGTCCACATCACCTTTGATATATCCGCCGAAATAGGCACGCCCCGATTCATTCAGTGCAATATTCGGTCCCTTGTCAATCGGACAGCCCTTTTTGAATTCAATCTCACTGCCGTAATACAGACACGGAATACCACGGAAGGTGAACATGAGCGAAAGATTTTCCGCCCAGGCATCTGTTCCCTGCGCAAAACGCTGGTCCTCGGGCGCACCGTTCGGAGCATAGTCATGGGAATCAACATAAACCACATTGAAAGATGCATCGTTATAGTAGCGGTCGCCGCTCATGGCTATACCCCAGGCACCGCCTATATCCTTGAAATTATGGTGCATCGGAAAGTCGATGACGCTCAGTCCGGAATAACGCGTATAATCCGGCTGATGATAGGCGTTGCCGTCGAGAAACACATTGTCGGACACCGGCTGCTGCGCCTGCGTGCCGTTGCCATTGTCGGCATATTGCTCCAAGCAGGAGAGCTGGTTGGTGTGCGTAAACGGCGTTCCTTCAAAAATCTCCAGTCCTTCCCAGGACGAAGGGTCATCGTCCCAGGCATAGTTCTTCGACTCTTTCCATGTATAGAACGGTACGGACAATGCCGGAATTTCGCGATACCAAATCTGCGTATAGCGGGCACATACCTCGGTAAACATAAAGAAAGCGCCGCCGTTGCGGGCCGCCTTATACTTTTCGGCAGCGGCAGTGAAGGCGGGATTGAACACCTTGTTGAACACCAGTCGGCTGATATGTCCGCCGGTATCGATGCGGAAGCCGTCCACACCCATTTTTATAAAGTTCGTATAGCAGTCAATCAGATAATTGTACGTCCGCGGATTTTCCGTGTTCAGGTCCACACAGTCGCCGGCAATCTGCGCCCACCAGCGCGTTTCATTGTCCCAGTTGAAATTTCCGAAATGGTGCCACAGGTTGTTCACGTCATGGTTTTGGCCGTCGGTATTTTTCATTTCCCGAAGCCGCGCCCCGTACTGCTCGCCGGAAGGCAGCGACAGATAATTGTCGGGCAGCTTTCCGCCGTCTTTCTGCGTATAGGGCACCATACAGTCGTCAATGACACTCTGGTCGGCATCCCAATTGCGCGTAAAGAGCTTGCAGAGGTTCTCCTCCCCGAAATTGCCCGTATGGTTGAGCACAATGTCAAGAATGATTTTCATGCCACGGCTGTGCGCCTCATCGATAAGTGTCTGGAAACTGACATCGTCCGATTCATAGCGTTTGTCCACCTTGCTCATGTTTATGGCATGGTAGCCGTGATAGTCATAGCCGGAAGCATTTTCCACCACCGGCGTAATCCAAATGGCCGTAAATCCCAATGCCTTGATATAGTCGAGCTTTTCAATCAGTCCCTTGAAATCGCCACGCCATGCAGGATCGCCCTGATTGTACGCCTGTCCGTCCCAACACTGCGTATTGTTGGTTCCGTCGCCGTCGTAGAAACGCGTCGTCATCACAAAATAAATGGATTCATCTCTGAAATCAGTGCGGTCGCCCACAAAAGATGCAGCCGCGACAGGGGCAGCCATTGCCAGCAAAACCCCGAAAACGGACAAAAGTCTCGTCCACAACATAAGTTTCTTTTTCATAGGTATAAATTGGTTTTAAGTGCTTTCAATTTTAAGGTGTCCGATATACCCGCATACCCTGCACTGCATGAAGCAAAAGCCGGATATCCAGCAGAAATACGATACTACATCACAAAAATAAGAACTTTTCAGGATATTTCCTCTTCTTTCTCGGAATTATTTTCCTTCTGTAATTCAGTTGCTTTCTCAAGAACGGAATCACGGAATTCGTCGGAATTGTTCAGTCGCAAATAAGCCATCTTGGCGGCTTCCTGATGGGATTCCTTCTTGGTATATCCCGTACCGCTGCCCGATTCAATGCCGGCCAGACGGACCACTGAATAAAAACGGGGATTCTTGTCCTCGTCGTAAGTCGTTTCAACCAAGTCGAACACAATCTCCACACGGAACTTCTGGCTCCATTCTATGAGCTTCGACTTGTAGTTGACTTCTTTCTTGACAAGTTCCTTCACATCAATGTGAGGCTTAATCAGACGCTTGACCACGTATTTGCGGCAAGCCTCATACCCACGGTCAAGATATATGGCTCCAATCAGAGCCTCCAGCGCGTTTCCGCCCATACAGCAGTTGTGGGAATGAACCGGATGGGAATACATCAGCATTTTTGTCAGGCCGATTTTGTCGGCAAGCACATTCAGCGTTTCGCGCTGCACGATTTTGGAACGCGTGTTTGTCAGGAAACCTTCACGGCCCCGACGGTAACGGCGGTAGAGCATGTCGGCGACAATGGTATTGAGCACGGCATCGCCGAGAAATTCCAGACGCTCGTTGTTGATAAATTCACCGTTTTTCGACCGCTGCGTCTGCGAACGGTGACGGCAAGCCTGCTTATAGAGCGACAACTTGCGCGGACAGTATCCAAGGATACCGTAAAAAAAAGAATAAAGCTCCCTCTCTTTTGAAAAAAGGAGCTTTATTCCAATTCGAATTTTATCGTAAAACGCCACAGCGTAACAATTTTAGCCTTTGTATTTCTTCAGAATGATGCAGGCATTATGTCCACCGAAACCGAATGTATTCGACAGAGCTGCATTTACTGTACGTTTCTGGGCCTTGTTAAAGGTAAAGTTCAAAGCGTAGTCGATTTCCGGATCGTCATCACCTTCTTCGTGGTTGATTGTCGGAGGAACGATGTCCTCAACAACAGATTTCACGCAGAAGAGAGCTTCCAACGCACCTGTTGCACCCAACAGGTGACCAGTCATAGACTTCGTTGAACTGATGTTCAACTTGTATGCCTGTTCGCCGAACACATCCTTTATTGCCTTTACTTCCGATATATCACCAACAGGAGTTGAAGTACCGTGAACATTGATATAATCGATGTCCTCAGGTTTCATTCCTGCATCTTCAAGGGCATTGTTCATTACCAGTTTCGCACCCAATCCTTCCGGATGAGAAGCGGTCAAGTGGTAAGCGTCAGCCGACATTCCACCGCCACCTACTTCAGCGTAGATGTGGGCTCCACGGGCCAAAGCATGTTCCAATTCTTCGAAAACGAGACATGCAGCACCTTCACCCATGACGAAACCGTCGCGCGAGCCGCTGAACGGACGAGAAGCGTGTTGAGGATCGTCGTTACGAGTAGAAAGAGCGTGCATTGAATTGAAACCGCCTACACCGGCCGGGAAAATGGCTGCTTCAGCACCACCGGTAACGATTGCATCAGCCTTGCCGAGACGAATCAAGTTGAAAGCGTCGATCAAAGCGTGAGTTGATGAAGCACATGCCGATACGGTAGCGTAGTTAGGACCACGGTAACCGTAAATCATGGAGATATGACCGGCAGCCATGTCTGCAATCATCTTAGGGATGAAGAACGGATTGTATTTAGGTCCGTTTGCAGCATTCATGGCATAATAGCCTGCTTCTTCTTCAAATGTATGCAATCCACCGATACCGGCTGTTACGATTACGCCCACACGGTCGCGGTTCAACGCTGCATACTCTTCCAGACCGGAGTCCTTCACAGCTTCCTTGGCAGCAACCACACCGTATTGTGCGTACAAGTCGTATTTACGCAGCTCCTTACGGTCGAAATGATCAGCAGAGTTGTAGCCCTTAACTTCACAAGCAAATTGAGTCTTGAAAAGTGAAGCGTCAAAATGAGTAATAGGACCGGCACCACTAACACCGTTCAGCGCGTTGTTCCATGTTGTCGGAGCATCGTTACCGATTGGAGTCAGGGCTCCCAAACCTGTTACTACAACTCTCTTTAATTCCATTTAGTTTAGAGTAAATTATTACTTATTTGCTTCGATATAAGCGATAGCGTCACCTACAGTCTTGATACCTTCTGCTTTGTCGTCAGGAATTGTAATACCGAATTCTTTTTCGAATTCCATGATCAATTCTACAGTATCAAGAGAATCTGCACCGAGGTCTTGTGCGAATGTAGCTTCCGGAGTTACTTCTGTTTCATTAACACCAAGTTTCTCAACAATTATAGCCTTTACTCTTTCTGAAATTTCAGACATAACTTTAAAATTTTAGATTAATAAAATAGTTTGATTCTTCTTTTGACCTGCAAAGTAAACAATTAATCTCATAATTTTAAAATTTTTGAGCACAAATCAGCACTTTTCTGCACACAAAAATACATTTTGTGCAATTTTAATTGCCAAAAAACGACTTTTTTGCGAGTTTATGTCCTATCTCCGCCGCCTGTTTTCATTGATACCGGCCACCCAACGGGCAAAAAAGCGGTGCATGGCGGAGTCAGCCTTCGTCATTCTTTCGGGATGAAACTGCACGGCAATCACCCTGCCGTCAGAACTTTCGAGAGCTTCCACCACCCCGTCGGAAGAGAGGCCGGACCGTATCAATCCCTGCCCCAACGCCTTCACGCACTGATGATGAAAGGAATTGACGGAAAGATGTTCGACACCAAACAGCCGAGCAACGGCCGAACCGGGCTCCAACTTCACGGAATGAACGGCCACATCGTCGGGCAAGGTCTGGCTATGAATGCCAAAATCTGTCCCCAACTCCGATGGCATATCCTGAACGAGCGAACCGCCGCACGCCACATTGACCAGCTGAAGCCCGCGGCAAATTGCCAGCACAGGCAACCCCATACGTCCGGCTGCATCATAAAGCGCAAGTTCATAGACATCGCGCTGCAATGAAATACGTCCGATAGCCGGATGCATTTCCTCACCATAATAAGAAGGATGGATATCGGCGCCGCCGGAAAACAGCACGCCCGACACCCTTACGGCACGCAGCCATTCCTCCAGTTCATCGGCCGACGCAAGAGGAGGAACAATCACGACAAGCGCACCCGCCTCAACAAGCGCACCGACATATTCCTGCCGCACACGTATACGCGATTCTTCGTCCAAGTCACATGAAAGTGCCACTATCGGCTTTTCAGTCATCTCCATGTCGTTACACATTATTATATATTATACCTTAATTATACCATAAACCTTTCGAACGCGGCTTCCGCAGTCATGCCGGCCAAGCGGCATCGAGTGACAGGCAGCCGCAGAATCCATACAGACGCACGTATTGCCGGCGGCCCCTAAAACACACCACGAAGATAATAAAAAAATGGAGGAAGCCATAAAAGACTTCCTCCATTTATGAGGATATTGTAGTTAAAAGTTAGTTCTTTTAATACATACCGATTAGAGCTTCGGACCAGCAGCAACCAATGCCTTACCAGCTTCGTTGCCAGTGAACTTAGAGAAGTTCTTGATGAAGCGAGCAGCCAAATCCTTAGCTTTTTCTTCCCATTCGCAAGCGCACTTGTAAGTGTCACGCGGATCAAGGATGTGAGGATCAACACCCGGCAATTCAGTAGGAACTACGAAATCGAAGTAAGGAATAGTCTTTGTCGGAGCCTTGTCGATTGAACCGTCGAGGATAGCGTCGATGATACCACGAGTATCTTTGATAGAGATACGTTTGCCAGTACCGTTCCAGCCAGTGTTAACCAAGTAAGCCTTAGCACCAACCTTTTCCATTCTCTTAACCAATTCTTCAGCATATTTAGTCGGGTGCAAAGAAAGGAATGCAGCACCGAAGCAAGCTGAGAATGTCGGAGTCGGTTCAGTGATACCACGTTCTGTACCGGCCAACTTAGCAGTAAAGCCTGACAAGAAGTAGTATTTAGTTTGTTCAGCGTTCAAGATAGATACCGGAGGAAGAACACCGAATGCATCAGCAGACAAGAAGATTACCTGGTGAGCGTGCGGGCCTTTAGAAACCGGCTTAACGATATTCTTGATGTGGTAGATCGGGTAAGAAACACGAGTGTTTTCTGTTACGCTCTTGTCAGCGAAATCGATCTTACCGTTAGCGTCAACTGTAACGTTTTCAAGAAGAGCGTCACGGCTGATAGCGTTGTAGATATCCGGTTCGCTTTCCTTATCAAGGTTGATAACCTTAGCGTAGCAACCGCCTTCATAGTTGAACACGCCTTCGTCGTCCCATCCGTGTTCGTCATCACCGATAAGCAGACGTTTCGGGTCAGTTGACAAAGTAGTCTTACCTGTACCTGACAAACCGAAGAAGATAGCTGTGTCAGAACCATCCTTGCTTGTGTTAGCAGAGCAGTGCATTGAAGCAATGCCACGAAGAGGATTGTAGTAGTTCATGATTGAGAACATACCCTTCTTCATTTCACCGCCATACCAAGTATTGATGATAACTTGTTCGCGAGAAGTCAAGTTGAATACAACAGCTGTTTCAGAGTTCAAGCCGAGTTCCTTGTAGTTTTCAACTTTTGCCTTAGATGCGTTGTAAACAACGAAATCAGGTTCACCGTAGTTAGCAAGTTCTTCAGCTGTCGGGCGGATGAACATGTTAGTTACGAAGTGTGCCTGCCAAGCTACTTCAACGATGAAACGAACTTTCAAGCGAGTTGCAGCGTTTGCACCGCAGAAAGCATCAACTACATAAAGTTTCTTGTTGGAAAGTTCCTTAACGGCAATTTCCTTCAATGTTTTCCAAGTGCTTTCAGAAACAGGCTTATTGTCGTTTTTATATTCGTCTGAAGTCCACCAGATTGTATCTTTGCTGGTTTGATCCATTACAAAGAATTTGTCTTTAGGAGAACGGCCAGTGTAAATACCTGTCATTACGTTTACTGCACCAAGCTCAGTCAATTGGCCTTTTTCGTAGCCTTGAAGAGCCGGATTTGTTTCATCTTGGAACAATTGTTCGTAGGACGGATTGTGTACTACTTCTGTAGCACCGTTAATTCCATACTTAGTTAAATCAAGTGTACTCATTTTGTTGTTGATTTATAATAGTGAATATTAATTTTCCAATCAGGTTTTACCACCTAAAAAACCGCCACAAAATTACTACATTTTTTTAATTCGGCAATATCATTAGTGAAATTTTTCCGTATTTTTCAATCTTTAAGATTAGAAATCGATGATTTGTTAGAAATCACCGACTTAACGGATTTTAAACCTGTATTTAAAACAGCCTTTACGGCGATTTTGTTCATCCGAAAAACTGATTTTCCAGGTTCGGTCAGAAGCCTGTCCGAAAACAGATACCCGCCACCCGGCAAGTACCCGAATCGGCGCCATGCTAAATGGTGATTTCACCGCAAAGCGAGCACGCAAGATATTTCTTCACCTGTTCCGAACGGAGCCCCATGCCGAACAAGTACATCATCTTAGTGAGCGCAGCCTCTGTTGTCATGTCGTAGCCGCTGACTACACCGGCTGGCGAAAGGGCGTTACCCGTCAGATAGCGTTCGGTGTGCACACCTCCGTTGACACATTGCGTGATGTTCATCACCACCACTCCCCGCTTGACCGTTTCGCGCATCAGGTCGACAAACCATTTTTCCGTAGGAGCATTGCCGGCTCCGTAAGTCTTCAGCACAATACCCTTGATATGGGGAGTCGCCATCTGGTAGCGGAGCGTCTCTTCCGTAATTCCCGGAAACAGATGCACGCACATCACATTACAGTCCATCTTGTACTGCACTTTCAACGGCCGCCGCGCCTGCATCCGCCACAAAGCCTCTTCGTGGAACTGGATGCCCAATCCGATTTTAGCCAGATAGGGATAGTTGTTGCTCTTGAAGGCGTTGAAATAGTCGGCGCTCATCTTCGTACTGCGGTTTCCGCGCCACAGATAGTCCTCAAAAAGGATAGCCACTTCCTGCACCATCGGCGCACCGTTGGCATCGACAGCGGCGGCAATCTGCAAGGCCGTGATAAGATTTTCTTCGCCGTCGGTACGCACTTCGCCAATCGGGAGCTGCGAACCGGTGATGATGACCGGCTTATGGAGATTTTCCAGCATGAAACTCAACGCCGAAGCCGTATAGGCCATCGTGTCCGTACCGTGAAGCACGACAAAGCCGTCATAGTTGGCATAGTTGTCCTCGATGCTGGAAGCTATTTCCACCCAACGGTCGGGCACCATGTTGGAAGAGTCGATGGGAGGATGAAACTGAATATTGTTGATTTCATAGTCGAGTTTCTCTATCTTGGGTACGTTGTCAATCAGATGTGTAAAGTCGAAAGGCTGCAGCGAACCCGTCGTGGGATTTTGGATCATACCTATCGTGCCGCCTGTGTAGATGATGAGTATTTTAGGTCTTGCCATTCTTTCTTTTGACGTTATTTTTAAACCAAAAACAATCTGCAATTCAGATCCTACGCAAAGATAAGAATAAAAGTTGGCAATTTGACACATTGCAAACGGCCGCTGCCGACACTGCCACGACACAATCTGTCATTTTGCCACAATTACCCGACAGTCAACCCCATAAAAACCGTCGGGCGCGCCAAATTCTTACAATTGACACGCCCAACGGCACTTATTGGCTACGCCAAACTATTTGGTTAAAAAAACGTAACAAGACGTTTGGGATTCGAGTTGAAATAGTCGCTGAAGAAAAAGAGATGGTCGCGGAGCGAACGTTTCCAGTAATCCCAGTTATGATTGCCGGGACGGGAAGTGAATTCGTGCGGAATCTTCAACTTTGCAAGTTCTTCATGCAGCTTGCAGTTCACTTCATAGAAAAAGTCTTCCATACCGCAGTCGAAAATCAATTGCAGATTTTTACCCTTCAGCAAATGGAGCTGGGCCATGACCGTATTCTTGTTCCAATTTTCAGGATATTCTTCAAGGGTTCCCAACCGCTTCTTGATGTCCCACTTCTCCGGGAATGGACGGAAATCCACGCCGCCGCTCATCGAACCGGCTGCTCCGAAAACATCCTGATGGCGCATCGCCAGATACAGCGCACCGTGTCCGCCCATGCTCAGCCCCGTGATGGCACGGCCAGACCAACTGGCGCGTGTAGGATAATGCCCGTCGACATAGCTGACAAGTTCTTTGGAAACAAACGTCTCGTAACGGTAAGTCGAATCAATCGGACTGTCGAAATACCAGCTCGTATCACCGTCGGGCATCACTACGATAAGTTCCAAGCGGTCGGCAAATTCACGCACGTCCGTACGGCTGATATAGTCCAAATGGTTGCCGCCATAACCATGAAGCAGATAAACCACAGGCAACCGCTGTCCTTCCTTCACATTGTCGGGCACCACTACCGTCACGTCCACTTTCTTGTTCATCGCCTTACTCTCAACGGCAAGCGTGTCAACGGTGCTTGCCTTCACAACTGCCACCGACACCAACGTCAGCAACAGCGTCATACAAATTCTGCCTATACTTTT
The DNA here is from genome assembly GCA_900548875.1 of uncultured Porphyromonadaceae bacterium. GTDB lineage: Bacteria > Bacteroidota > Bacteroidia > Bacteroidales > Muribaculaceae > Limisoma. The sequence goes on from URMA01000015.1 coordinate 11,550, forward strand.
CATATTTCTATACAATGATTTCATGCAAGGATTTTTCGGGTAGTAAAAATACAAAATTCCCGCCTTTCCAAACAAAATAAACGGGCAAAACAAAACTTTTTTGACATTTTTTTCGCAGAACTATTGCACAATCCAAAAAAACGCTCTATCTTTGCACTCGCTAACTGAAACAAGCAACTATCAATGGTGCGGTAGTTCAGCTGGTTAGAATACATGCCTGTCACGCATGGGGTCGCGGGTTCGAGTCCCGTCCGCACCGCGAAAAGCTTCGGAAAACCTCCGAAGCTTTTTTGTTTTTATCTACCGCCACTCAACGGCGAACATAAGTGTAGTAAAGATAATTTTTTGTCAGTTCTCTCAAAACCAACCCATATCTTCCGATTCTAATTTCTATTCGACAATCTGCCAATAACCTTGTTTTCTACCGCCCACACGCTTCAATAGTCCAAGTTCCTGAAGACGAGCCAAATTATGAATAACACCACCCAATGTCGCATTAGGTATCCGCTCGCATAATTCTTTTCGAGTAGCATTCGGATGCTCACTCAAATATGCCAAAATACTGCCCTGCTGTTTTGTAAGCTTTTGTATGTTCTTTTGTATAGCCTTTTGTATGGTATTTGGAACAGCTGCCCTCTCTGGATATTCAAAATTGAATATCGTCCAAATGCCCGAAGCGTCATAACGGAATTCCGGAGTTGAAAAGCCATCGTTTTTGCAAGCCATTATAATACGTTCAATACCACGTCCCCATGCTTCAATCTCCCCCGAACGAAAGAATGCGTTGGCTATATCCGGATTGTAAGGAAAACTGCGATGCGAAGAAAGTAAAGTTTCCACAGTCCACCCATCTGGCAGAACACCTCCATTCACAATTTCCAATTTATTTTCATATACGCGGATTTGTATAGGAGAAGGCTCGGCATAATCTTTATTGATACAAGCATTCAACAACGCTTCACGTAATGCCTCCTTTGGCACTGGCAATGTTTCTACACGTTGAAGGCCCTCATAAGTTATGATAGCTTTCATATATTTGGTACACAGCAAATCCATCAACTTCGCAATTTGCTGAAACAAATTACCATGGACTTCGTCCTGATAAACCAAATCCATACCATCACGAAAGAAACCTATTTTCACAAAAGCTCCAGCCACATACCGCTCAGGGTCAGGATGAAACAACAAAGCTGCCGCACGCTTCAAATAATGGCCTTCAAAAAGCCGAAGTTTTTCCAAAAGTCCATGATTATCATCCACCAAGTCCACCTCATCCATACGTCCACTTCGTTTAGCATATTTACGAAACAAATCAAACGTAGCATTATCCAAATCCTCCTCTTTCAAATATGGCACAGGCGCCCCATCCCAGCTCTTTCCTTGTTTGCGCAACATGAAGCGGTCGAGCGCGACTCCTTTCAATTCTTGATTAGTCGCACCACTTCGCAAATAATACTTACCACGAAAATTTATCGGATAGGGATATGCCTCCGTTACAATTTCTAAATACCGTTTATTATCTTCCGCTTTTAAGTTAACATCAACCAAAATACCAAGCATATCACGAACTTTGTTGGGGATATCCTCCATTAGCTTTTTTGCATCTTGCACACCGCATACCTCACCATTATCTTTTATACCTACATAAAGTTTTCCACCCCGTGCATTTGCAAAACCGCATATCCATTTCAGATATTCATCTCGCCAATTTTCTTTGAATTCAATGTTTTGTGACTCGGTACTCATGTTTAATCTTCTAATGTATAAGTTTCGTCATAAATATCTCTTAAATTCTTTCCTTCATACGTCCAATATCCAGTTGGTTGAATAGCATGAGATAGATTTAATAATTTCTTTGTAATACCGGTCAACGAATATGTTTCACCTTTATACATAATTTTTTTCTCATCAATTATAGAAACTTCTATTTCAGGATCTTTTGTAAAAGTCAGGATATCCCCCTTCTTCATACCCATATCAAAATAATTTAGAGGAGGCCGACGAGAAGAATTGATTTTTTCTGTTGCAGACTTGTCTTCTGATGTTAAATCATTATCTATCTCTTCTGTAATTTCCTGTGTAACATCTTCGCGATTAAACAATTCCAGAATTGCCATTGCTTGTTCAGGCTTGATTTGAAAAAATTCACGATTTGCATTAATACGATTTGGAGCAAAAGCTGCATGTAGAGCTTTCTCAATTTTAGCACAGTCAGATGATTTTACCTTACAAGCATATTTACATTCAAAAGGAACAGGGACTCCGGTTCCATAGAGTTCTTTCATCCTTGCGTCCAAATTATCCCTTGTAGTCATACCAATTTTAACCAATCCCGGCATTACCGGATTAGTAAGCACATACACTATTCCTGAATTATTCTGCTTTTGAGACATATTACACTATATTTAACCGGATTTCCGACGTTTTACCAACTAAGCATGCCACATAATTGGTGTACTTTACAAAAGTACAGAATTCTACATGGAAAAACTCCATTTCGTTTGAATATTTTTCCAGAATCCTATAACCGACGATGTGTAATATCTTAAAATCAGAAAACATAGAGCACTCATCCAAGCCTCAATCTATTTCCATGTGCGCACGGCAAATAAGTGCTTGATTTCTTGCCGCTATCGTAAAATATATATACTTTTGAGGAACAAACCTCAAAATTAAGACTAAAATGGAAAAAGGTTACTCATTCTTTAAAAAAGCCGGACTGGCCGCTTTTGCCATCATGGCATTCACATTCTCCGGCACGGCTGCCCAACTGGAAGTAACAACAACAGAACCCGGAACTCTGGCAAGCCTCATCTCTGAAAACGACAAATGGAACACAACGGAACTGAAAGTATCCGGCCCTATTAACGCCATCGACATCCGAACCCTTCGGGAAATGGCAGGATCCGACTATTACGGCGAACCGACAGAAGGCAAATTGCAAAAACTGGACATGACCGATGTTGAAATCATCGGCTACGATGAAAGCACTCCATCGGTGGACCAATCATATTTCTGCGATATGAACCAAGCTTTTGTCTATTTAATTGCCGAGGACAACCAATTCTACGGCTTCTTTTTCACAGAATGCGATGCCCTTAAAGAGCTGACACTACCCACCCGTGCATTTTACAAAGGCAACACAAAGTGGCCGAAAATGTTGGAAAAGATTTCCGTACCCGACGAGAACCCCTATTTGACAGTTCTCGACAATATTCTCTATTCAAAAGACCTCAAAACACTTTTCTATTGTCCAGCTGGAAGTACACTGACAGATTTCCGCACTCCGAACACTACAGAAATCATTTACACTGGCGCATTCTACTATAACCAACATCTGAAATCCGTTGAAATGCCGAACGTAAAGGAAGTCAAAAACACTGCATTCTACTATTGCACAGAGCTGCAACAAATAACATTCGGCAATCAGCTGACTACATTGGACGAAAATGCCATTATGGGCAACTACCAATTAAATAGCGTAACAGTCGCCGCCGACAACCCCAACTACAAGAACACAGGAAATTTCCTGATCGACATTTCCGGTAAAAAACTATACATTTTTGCAGCAGACAACACCGTAGAAACCTGCGACGTGCCCGATGGTGTAGAAACCGTTTGCCCCGCCGCCATCTACTCCCAAGATATACGCACCGTCAACTTCCCGAACAGCGTCACAACCCTGCGACAATACGCCCTATTCAATTGCCTGAAGCTGGAAACTGTCAACATGGGTTCTGGTATCACGAATCTCGAACAATTTTATGCCTACAACCTTCCGTCACTTCAGGAATACAACATGGACAGCGCAAACCCAAACTACTCATCCCACGAAGGAGCCCTCTATTCGAAAGACGGACTTACTTTGGTAGTTATTCCCGAGGGCAGGACAGAGTTCAGCGTTAAGGAAGGTACCGAACAACTTGGCACATACAGTCTTGGTGTCATCAATAACACAATTGAAAAACTGACACTGCCGGCATCTCTCAAAATACTGACCAGCATGACACTTATGTGCAACAACCTGAAAGAAATCTACTGCAAAGCAACCGTTCCGCCCACATCCAACGACTATTTGCCTTTCTATCCGAACATGGCAGCAAACATCGACCTGTTCGTACCGACGGGATGCGCAAACGCCTACAAGACGGCCTCTTGCTGGAAAGACTTCAAGAGCGTCAACGAGTTTGACTTTTCCGGCATCGAAAGTGTGACAGCAGGCGAGAAACCGTATGAGGTGGCACGCTACGGCATTGACGGCAAGCTGCTACCGGCCGAAACTCCGGGTCTGAACCTCATCAAGATGTCAGACGGTACGGTACAGAAAGTATGGGTTCCCGACAACCGATAAAAAGCAATCTCACCCGACATACAAGCGGCAGACGGAAGCGATTTCCGCCCGCCGCTTGCCGTTCAACGATATTTTCATACAAAGTTTTGCCCACATCAAATATTTAAGGTAATTTCGCTCGAAATACATAATAAAGAATCATACGACTATGGCAGATTCATTGAAAATCAACAAAGTGATGATTCGCAACCTCCAAATGGAGGATTACGAGCAACTCTCCCAATCGTTTACACGCGTCTACAACGACGGCAGCGATGTGTTCTGGACACGCGAACAAATCAAAAAACTTATCGACATTTTCCCTGAAGGACAGATTGTAACGGTAGTCGACAACCAGATTGTGGGCTGCGCCCTGTCGCTCATCGTGGACTACAACCTGGTGAAAAACGACCACACCTACGCACAGGTGACAGGCAACGAAACCTTCAGCACCCATAACCCCAAAGGCAATATCCTCTACGGAATCGAGGTTTTCATCCATCCGAAATACCGCGGTCTCCGACTTGCACGACGCATGTACGAATACCGCAAGGACCTCTGCGAGAAACTCAATCTGAAATCCATCATGTTCGGCGGCCGCATCCCGAACTATCACAAATACGCCGACAAGCTCCGTCCACGTGAATATATCAACAAAGTGCGGCAAAAGGAAATTTTCGACCCGGTGCTCACGTTCCAGCTGTCGAACGACTTCCACGTACGCAAGGTGATGCGCAACTACCTTCCGAACGACGAGGAATCGAAGCACTTCGCCTGCCTGCTGCAATGGGACAACATCTACTACCAGCCGCCTACACAGGACTTCATCACAAAGAAATCCACTGTCCGCGTCGGACTCGTACAATGGCAGATGCGCCCCTACCGCACTCTTGACGACCTGTTCGAGCAGGTGGAATATTTCGTTGATGCCGTTTCCGACTATCAGAGCGACTTCATTCTTTTCCCGGAATACTTCAACGCTCCGCTGATGGCCCGCTTCAACGATGAAGGCGAATCGGACGCCATTCGCGGACTGGCACAATACACCAACGAAATACGCGAGCGGTTCATCAAACTTGCCATCAGCTACAACATCAACATCATCACCGGCAGTATGCCGCTCGTCAAGGAAGACGGACGCCTCTACAACGTGGGCTTCCTCTGCCGCCGCGACGGCTCCTATGAGATGTATGAAAAAATCCATGTCACTCCCGACGAAATCAAAAGTTGGGGTCTCAGTGGCGGACGCCGCATACAGACATTCGACACCGACTGCGCAAAAATCGGCGTACTCATCTGCTACGATGTGGAATTCCCGGAACTGTCCCGCCTGATGGCCAACGACGGCATGCAGATACTTTTCGTTCCGTTCCTCACCGACACGCAGAACGCCTATTCCCGCGTCCGCGTCTGCGCCCATGCCCGCGCCATCGAGAACGAGTGTTTCGTTGCCATCGCCGGAAGCGTCGGCAACCTGCCACGTGTCCACAATATGGACATCCAGTATGCACAGTCGGGCGTATTCACCCCATGCGACTTCGCATTCCCGACCGACGGAACGAGAGCCGAAGCTACGCCTAACACGGAAATGATTCTCGTGTCGGACGTTGACCTCGACCTGCTTACCCAACTCCACACCTACGGAAGCGTCAAGAACCTGAAAGACCGCCGCAACGACCTCTACGAACTGCGGCTGAAACGCTAACCGGAATCAGCATAAAAACAACGCACCGCCCTTCTGAAACCATCAAAAGGGCGGTGCCTGTTTTTTTATTGTGCGTACTGCTATCTGTCGTAAAGCGGTTGCGTAGTCAGTTCCACAAACAGCGTGGCAAGCGCATCGGCAACGGCGGCGGCATAGCGCGCACCCTTTTCAGCAGTGGATTTGCGCGGATCGCCGATTCCGGTGTCGTCCGACGACTTGTCCCAACGGCGCGGAGTCCAAGCCACCTTGCGGTTCAGCGAATCGACCGCAAAAGGATGCGACATGCCGCTGCCGGCCATCGACAGGTCGACAAGTTCCGGATGATAGTGCATCATGACAGAGGTTTCCTGTTCGCCAGCATGGTCGTCAATACGTTCGTCAAAATAGCCGGCAGTCGGAATAATGGCAAACCAGTCGGAACAGGTTATCAGAAAATCCGGATAGTCGAATGCCAAATCACGAATCATGCCCTTGAAATTGTTTCCGCCGTGCCCGTTGACAATGGCCAGACGACGGAAGCCCTGCACATAAAGCGACGACACGATGTCGCGGAGAATGGCCTCCTGCGTCGTCAGGCGTGTATGCACGCAAAACGGTAGCCGTTTCTGCCCCGGATTCTGTGCACCGAAAGGCACCGGAGCCATCACCATACACCGCACCCCCGCACGCTCATAGGCCAACCGTGCGGCATCGACGGCCACATCGTGCGACAGAATGCAGTCCGTCATGTAAGGAAGATGATAATTGTGGGGTTCGGTCGCTCCCCAGGGAAGTACCGCCAAATCGTAGACCTGCCCTTTCACTGTACCGAAATTCGTGGCAATCAGGTCGAGAGCCGGAGTTTCTGCTTTTTCCATATTCTCTTTTGAATTTAGATTAGTATCGCATCGGCATCCTACCGCATTCCAGCACAATCGGAACACCGTTCGGAACAGCCAATAAAAACAACCCCGGCGAATCCTTAATAAAGGTTCTGCCGGGATTATCCTCTCTCCAATGTGGTCCCACTTGGGCTTGAACCAAGGACCCCCTGATTATGAGTCAGATGCTCTAACCAACTGAGCTATAGGACCGTCATTTCTTTCAAAATGAGCTTTTTGTTCCAAAAAGCGATTGCAAAGATAAACCATTCCTACGAAAAAAGCAAATTGTCGTCTGTTTTTTCATTCTTTATTTTCCTTTTTTTCACCGCCTGTCCGTAAACGCCGCCCCCAAATTTGAGGAAACAAATCTCCCATCAACACGCAAAAAATGCGCATTGTTTCCAACATCTCTTTTTCACGACGGCAGGGATGCCCGATAACGTATTTTTGCAAAAAATCTACTGCCATGAAACAAAATGCCTGCAACTTGAACATCCACACCTATTCGCTCGATGAAATGCTCGAAGAGTGGAAAACCCGAAAAATGCTGCTGACCGGACGGCGCGACTGTACGGTGGAACGCGACGACGGTATCGACCTCGACGCCGTGCTCACACGTGAGATTGAAGCGGCCTACGACCGTCTGCTGCGTGAAGCCCCGGCAGAATGGCTGCCGGTGAACGACATTGCGGAAAACTGTTCCGTAGAAATAGCCGACGACCTGACGGCGGTCATACACCTGCCCGTGAACTGCTATCGCGTGGTAGAAGTGAAACTTCCCAGCTGGAAACATGCTGTCAGCCATATTGTCAACCCCGACAGCGAAACGGCACGGCAACAGCAGAACGAATGGCTGCGGGGAGGCATCAATGCCCCGGTATGCGTGGCGGGAAACCGTCGGCTTTACCTTTATTCGGCAGGAAGCCACGATGAACTCCGAGCCGAACGCGTCCTTGCCGTCGAACCGCCCGAGAAAGGCTGGTATGCTTTCGCCGATGCCGCATGGGAATTTCTGCTTTCCTCCTCACAACTCGCAAAAACTACCTAATTGACAACAAAAAAGGAAATATGCACTACAATTTATTAAAAAAGGCAAAATCGGTTAAATTATGTTCCGTTTGTCAAAGTCAATCGCCGATGTTATAAATAATATAGTATATTTGTCTGCTATTCACATTTAATTGATTAATATGGACCAATTCGCATCGAAAGACATTCCACGTTTCTCCATCGACAAACTGATATCCATCTTTCAGTTGTCCGAAGGCGATGCCCACATGCCCGGATGCTTGATAGCCGAAAGGAAATCGGATGCCGGACCGAAAAAAATGCCTATCGACTCCCCTTTCAGCCTGAACGCATTTGTCATGTTCATGTGTGAGGAGGGAGAGGTGACGCTTTCTACCAACCTGAAAAGTTTCGTAGCCGAGAAAAACCACATTTTCATCAACTTCCCCGGACAAATCATGCACGTGAAAGCGCTTGACCACTACAAGCTGCACATCATCGTGCTCGACATGGAATTTATCCGCAAGATGAACCTCGACATCAAGCCCATCGCCCAGAAAATTGTCGACCTGAAAAACAATCAGTGTCTCGAAGTCCCGAGCAACGGTCTGAAAGAAATGATCGACATCACGAAGTCCATCAAGGACGAGGTGCTCAACAACGAACAGGACGAGGTGAAGGACGACATTCTGCGATGCCTTTTTGCGGCGCTTTTCTTCAAAATCAGCCGTGCCGCCGACAACAACCTGTCATTGCATACGGAAGAGAGTCCGGTCAACAAGGAATTTTTCGACAAAAGTGCGGGATATTTCAAGAAATTCATGATTCTGCTGGGCGAAAGCTACAAGCAGGAACGCTCCGTCAGCTTCTATGCCGAGAAGCTTCACCTGTCGCCGAAATACTTCACCACTCTCATCAAGAAGACCAGCGGACAGACGGCGGCGGAATGGATTAACCAATATGTCATTCTGGAAGCAAAGAACCTGCTGAAATACTCTACGATGAACGTGCAGGAAATTGCCTACCATCTCAATTTCCCCAACCAGTCGTTTTTCGGCAAATATTTCAAACACCATACGGGCATGACCCCGAGCGAATACAAGAAAAGCAAGTAGGCGACCGGCCTGCTTGCTTTTTTCATATCTTCTGTTTTCTCTTTTATTATCTATAGCGACAGCAATATCAGCAGCTGTGCGATGATTACCCGCAGGAACATTCCCAAAGGATAAACCGTTGCATAGGACACGGCCGGCGAATCGTCGTGCATCGTATCGTTTGCATAGCTGAGCGCCATCGGGTTGGCCATGCTTCCGCACAGCATTCCGCACGTTTCCCCGAAATTGAACTTGAACAGACGCATTGAAAGAATCCCGACAATCACTACCGGCACATAGGTAATGACAAAGCCCAGGCTTATCCATGCCAAACCCTGCGGACCAACGAGCGTATCGAAGAAATTCTTTCCGGCATCCAGCCCCAGACAGGCAAGATACATCGACAGGCCGATGCCTCGAAGCATCAGGTTGGCACTGCGCGTCGTATAGGTGACCATGTGGAAGCGCGGACCGAAACGGCCCATCAGCAGACCGGCAAGAATAGGACCGCCGGCAAGACCCAGCTTAACGGGAACGGAACTGCCGGGGAACGAAATAGGAATCGTACCGAGAGCAAGACCAAGAAAAATGCCGACGAATATCACGGCAAGGTTAGGCTCGTTGAGCGAACCGACACGGTTGCCAATCACCTTTTCCGCATTCTCAATGTCGGCGGCTGTGCCCACGGCCGTCAGGCGGTCGCCCAACTGCAACACAAGGTTGGGAGTAGCCAAAAGTTTCACGCCACTGCGCATTACCCGCGAAACGGTAATGCCGAACGTGTTCCGCAAACGGAGCGAACCCAGTTTCTTTCCGTTGATTTCCGGACGCGACACGATGATGTGGCGCGACACGAACTGGCGGTCGAGCTTGTTCCAGTTCACATTATGGTTCCAGTCAATGTTTTCCTTTTCTCCAAAGAACACGGAGAGAGCCTCCACATCCTTTTCCGTAGCAATCACCAGAATACGGTCGTCCTGTTTCAGCACCGTATCGGAAGCCGGACGAAGCAGTTCCTTTCCGTGCCACAGGCGGGAAATGATAAAACGCGCCGGACTGACATGCTGCACTTCGTCGATAGTATGTCCGAAGATTCCCGGATTCTTGATGCGGAATGTGGCAATATATGTCTGTTCGGAACTGTCCTCCGCACGTTTCTCCATATCCTGAGGACGGACAAAGAATTTGCGCAGGGTAATCATGGCAAGTATCACACCTACCACACCGAGGGGATAGGCCACCGCACAGCCAAGAGCCGCCGCATCGGCCGAGATGCCCAACTGCTTCAAGGTCTGTTGGGCCGCTGCCAGTGCCGGAGTGTTGGTCGTCGCTCCGCAGAGCACGCCGGTCATTTCGTCCATGCCATAACCGAAAGCGTCGCTGAGTCCCACCGTGACCAATGTACCGAGCAGAATCAGCACAAGTCCTACCACATTCAGACGAATGCCGCCTTTTCTGAAAGCACTGAAGAAACCGGGACCTACCTGAAGTCCCAGAGCATAGACAAAGAGCACCAAACCGAAACTTTCTGCATAGTTCAGCATCTGCGGATCAATCGAGAGTCCCAGATAGCCTGCAAAAATTCCCATAAAGAATACGAACGTGACACCTAACGAAATGCCCGCCACCCGTATTCTGCCCAGCGCCAATCCTACCGATATGATGATGGCCATCACCACTACAGCCTGTAACGCTGAATGCTCCAGCAAGAAACTGTTTATCCAATCCATATCGCAAAGGTACAACTTTTTACAGCAATTTCACAACATCTGAATACGAACCCCCTGAAAAAAGGGAGAGCAGAACCGAAGTTCTGCTCTCCGACAGTAGCTAATCCATAGCCACCGTTTTGTCGTTTTACATCCATTCGATATTCACATACTTCTTTTCTGTCAACGACGTAGGGAAATTTAGACTAAATGATTAAGGTTGAAGTGTAAAATATCTTTGATTTAAAAATCGTCAATATTCGTTGTGAAAAACCGAAAGTCAAACGCCTTTTTGGTTCTTCACTGCAAAGTTATGCGATATTTTTATAACTGCAAATTTTTTAAAACTTTTTTATTGCGTTTTTTTCAAAACTTAAACTATCAGGCATAAAAACGGCTAAAATCACCATTCCGACAAAATTCGAACCTATTTAGACATTTTTTTTATAAATCCTGCATCTATTTTCATGTAGAAAATATTTCATGGAATTATCAATATATGTATAATTAAAAACCGGAGGTGAATATATATTCACATCCGGCCTACGTATTGGCGTTGTTACATAAATATTATTTTTTCAACGACCACTCAAATCCGTCCTTGGTGTCTTTCACCACGAAACCGAGAGCGGTGATTTTGTCACGAATCAAATCGGAAGTAGCCCAATCTTTTTTCGCTTTCGCCTCTTTACGGATTTCGAGAAGCAAGTCAACAGCTTTTTCGAACGGTTCGAGCGTTCCGGCATCTTCTGAAGCCACCAGTTCCGTACGAATGCCCAGCACATCAATGAGGAACACCTGGAACAAATCCTTCAGTTCGTCTATGTCGGCCTGTGTCAGCGTAGCCTTACCGTCGTTCACCTGATTGATGACACGGCAGGCATCAAACAGCGTGGCAATCACCATCGCCGTGTTCAAGTCGTCGTTCATGGCCTCGTAGCAGCGCGGACGGAATTCCTTCACGTCGACACTCGAAGTTTCCGACGCCTTCAGTTCCTGCAAACGGCGCCAGCCGTCCACCATACGGTCGTAAGCCTTTTCGGCAGCCTGTAGCGCTTCGTTCGAGAAGTCGACCGTACCGCGGTAGTGGGCCTGAAGGATAAAGAAACGGATGGTCATCGGCGTATAGGCCTGAGTCAGCAGCTTGTGTGAGCCGGTGAAGAATTCCTCGAGCGTAATGAAGTTGCCCAGCGACTTGCCCATCTTCTGACCGTTGATAGTAATCATATTGTTGTGCATCCAGTAGTGAACGGTTTCATGTCCGTTATGAGCCACCGACTGCGCAATTTCACATTCATGATGCGGGAACATCAGGTCCATGCCGCCCCCGTGGATGTCGAACACCTCGCCGAGGTATTTCTCGCTCATCGTGGAGCACTCAAGGTGCCAGCCTGGGAAACCTACGCTCCAAGGCGAAGGCCAGCGCATGATATGTTCGGGAGCCGCCTTCTTCCAGAGTGCAAAGTCAATCGGATTGTGCTTTTCGCTCTGTCCGTCGAGTTCGCGGGTAGTGTTGAGCAGTTCGTCAATGTTTCTGCCCGACAGTTCTCCATAGTGATGATCCTTATTGTATTTCTCCACATCAAAATAGATGGAACCCTCGCTTTCGTAGGCATAGCCGGCTTCCAGAATCTTCTTGATGTACTCGATTTGTTCAATGATATGCCCGGATGCATGCGGCTCGATGCTTGGAGGGAGCACATTGAGCGCTTCCATGGCCTTGTGGTAGCGGATCAGGTAATACTGCACCACTTCCATCGGCTCCAGCTGTTCCAAGCGGGCCTTTTTTGCTATCTTGTCCTCACCGTCGTCGGCATCGTGCTCCAGGTGTCCCACATCGGTAATGTTACGCACATAGCGAACCTTGTAGCCGAGGTGCATCAGATAGCGGTAGAGCACGTCGAAAGTAATGGCAGGACGGGTATGGCCGAGATGGGGATCACCATATACGGTCGGACCACACACATACATGCCTACCCTGCCTTCATGGACAGGTTTGAAAAGTTCCTTGCGGCGGCTGAGTGTGTTGTAGATATAGAGTTTGTTGTCCATAGCCCTTGTTTATAAGATTATAATTGTGTCCAAAACATTATGCCTGACCGCCCATCGGCATGAACGGAGGATTGTTCTGGTTGTTGGAATTGTTCACCAATCCCTTCGGAGTGATAACACCGAAGTTGGCTTCATACTTGCTGATGTTGTCCTGAAGGGCCATCAACAAGGTCTTGGCGTTTTCCGGAGTCATGATGATACGGCTTTGAACGCGAGCCTGCGGTGCATTCGGCACTACATTTACAAAATCCATGAAAAATTCGTTGACAGAGTGTGACAAAATTGCAAGGTTAGCATATTTGCCGCTTGCTACATCCGGTGTCAACTCGATTTTTATCTCTCTTTTTTCGTTGTTATTTTCCATTTTCGTATATGTTTTATGTTTATAATTTGTTTTTGATGAATTCATAATAAGTGTCGCCTGTCGGATCGTTCACCTTCACACGCAGCTTGCGGAATGTTTCACGGTTCCACAGGTTGGCAATGTCAAACGAAGCATACGCCTTGCGCTCAAATGTCGGAGTCTCGCCCAGCAGGTCGTAAATGATTTCCGCCTCAACGGTTTCGCTGTCGAGCGTGGCATTGTCGACCACCAGCATCATCAGAAACCGCTTGCCGCTGTACGGTACCCACGAATTAAGGTTCAGATAAGTACCGCTGCGCCAAAGGCTTGTAACGTCGATTTCCGTCGACGTGTAGCCCTGCATCTGGTCGGCAGTTGCCGAACGCACCACGTCGGAGATAATTTCCGAATAGCCGTCAAGCCTTATTTTCCGCTGATTCTCGCCGCCGTTGCTTCCCAAATCCGTGTAGCGGATGAACAGGCGCTCGCCTTTGTCCACATCGAGCGAAGCGACGTTTTCGGCGGTCAGTGTCAGCAGCGGACTGTCGTTGTAGCGGCAATAGCTGAATGTGGCATTTCCCTGTTCGGCCCCTTCGTAGGTGGCAAACACCTCGCAGAAGTCGCCGTAGTCGAACTCCGATTCGTCGCTGCATCCGGTCGTTATCCACAACAAAGATACAAATATTATGCCAAGAATCCGCCTTATCATCGTCATTCGTCGATTTTATCCTTTTTCATGTCAGAAACGATAACACCGTCGTGCATTGTCAGCACACGGTCGCACATCATGGCCAGCGACTCGTCGTGTGTCACGATGACGAATGTCTGGCTGAACTCGCGGCGCAGATCGAAAAACAGCCGGTGCAGTTCCTCCTTGTTGCGGCTGTCAAGACTTCCCGAAGGCTCGTCGGCAAAAATCACCGACGGACGGTTCATCAGCGCGCGCGCCACGGCTATGCGCTGCTTTTCGCCGCCCGACAGAGCCGCAGGCTTGTGGTCGGCACGTCCGGAGAGTCCCATATAGTCAATCAGTTCGGCGGCACGCTTGTAGGCATCGGCAGCACGGTCGCCCTTAATCAATGCCGGAATGGCCACATTTTCCAATGCCGTGAACTCCGGCAGAAGCTGATGGAACTGGAATACGAAGCCGATATGGCTGTTGCGGAACGCCGACAACTTCTTTTCCGACAGCGAAAGCACGTCGACACCGTCGTAAATCACCCGCCCGCTGTCGGGAGTGTCGAGCGTGCCGGCAATCTGCAAAAGCGTGGTCTTTCCCGCACCGCTAGGACCGACAATCGACACAATCTCGCCGTTGCCGATAGTGGCATTGACATCGCGCAGCACCTGCAGCGAGCCGTAACTCTTGTTGATACCTTTTATTTCTATCATTTTTGCGACAGTTTTCTGATTACATGAGCACCCAGCATACAGCCGAACACGGCGGGCAGATAGACCACCGTCCCATAGCTCGACTTCTTGTTGGCAATTTCGTCGGTAAGCATCACCGACTCGCGCACGGGAGGCTCCTCGCTCCACACCACACGCAACTTGCGGCGCACGCCGTGGGCCTTCAGCCGCGAGCGCACCGCCTTGGCCAGGCCGTCGTTGTAGGTTTCCCACAAGTCGGCATAGCGCACTTTCGTAGGGTCGAGCCGCCCGCCGGCACCCATCGAAGATATTATCGGAATTTTATTGAAAAGGCAATGTTCAATCAACGCCACTTTCGGAGCAACGGCATCGATGGCATCAATCACAAAATCATAGTTCGCACCGTCGAACAGCGAAGCGGCATCGTCGGCAGTAATGAATTTCGGCAATGCAATGACCTGCGCTTTCGGATGAATATCGCGGATGCGTTCTGCCATCACGTCCACCTTCGGCTTGCCAAGCGTGGAATGAAGCGCAGGCAACTGGCGGTTGAGGTTGGTCACGCCCACCTCGTCACCGTCGACGAGCGTTATTCGCCCTACTCCCGCACGCGCAATCATTTCTACGGCATACGCGCCCACACCGCCTGTTCCCACCACAAGCACGTGGCTGGAAGCAAGCCTGTCGACGCCCTCTGCGCCAAGCAGCAATTCCGTCCGTTGGTTCCATTTTTCCATTTGTTCCGGCATATCAACGAGCGAAATTACAAAAAAATCCCTAAAGCCCAATATCCTGCACGGTTTTAACCCCATTTTGGGTTAAAACTAAAAGCGGGACAAGAACATGAACAGTACCCACAGACATGCCACCACCGCTGGCGCTTCAAAGACCAACAGCCGGACATGCCCCAAATAGTTGCCGGCATCGACATGCGAATAGGCGATAAAAATCGGCAGGAAAACAAGGCTTAACGGGTAATTCGAAATACAAACCACCGCAACAGCGGCGTAAAGCGACACAAACACCAGCAACCGTTCGCGGCGTTTTCTCTGAAACGCTTCTTCGGCCGACATCGATTTCTGACGGAAGAAACGCAGCAAGCCCGCCACAGACCCGACAAAAATCACGACAAGCAGAACCGTACCGGCCACAAACCAGCCGTTTTCGCCCAGTAACGACACCCTCAACGCCACCCACAGATAGACAAACAGCAATGAATATCCCACCAATCCAAAAATCCGTTTAAAACGGTCAATTTTCTCCGTATATATTTCCGTTTTCATTTTATACCAAGTTTAAGAACACTAAAATAATCGTAATGATAAAATAAGCGACAATCATCAGTTCCACCACGAATGGCACACGATGTCCCCAATATCGGTCGAACGCAAAATGGGCCGACATCGATGCTACGCCGAAACACACGGATGCACATATTCCCAACAGCAATGACAGGGCGTAGTTCCGACCGTCGACATTCTCCGTCCACAGCCACACCGTAGCCGCATACAAGATGAGCAATGCGAAACCGACCACCCATTTCTTTGCCCGCAAGGCAACCTTCGCCGGCATCTTCCCGTCGAACACAAAAACCACAAATGCGGACAAATAGGAAATGCCCGGCACTCCCACCAATGTCCAATACACCGCCGGCTGTTCGTCATATAATCCTAATGACAGAAAGAAAGCCAGCACAACATAAAGTGCAGCCAGCCCCACCAGAGCCACAGCACGCTTTGCCGCCTTCTCCCAACGGCTGTTCAGTTTAGTATGTCCATTCATCTCCACTTCTTAAAAAGATTCCCAATATAAAACAACTTAATCCCAGAGCTTTGTATTGAGATGATTACCAAAATGCACACGTATATTATACAGGCTATATCTTTCTTCATGCTGAAAATTAGGCTTTACCTTATCAATAGAAGCCAAAGCCGATTTCCAGGCAGCCGCTACCAGATTGGACGGAATTTTTCCTCTGGGGACGTGCCAAATACGTTTTTCCACAATACGTTGCTCACGGTTGTCGACCAGGACCATACACGAAAAGGAATATGCGATACAAGCATTTCCGTTGCTAAGATACGGCTGACCGTAGCATACTTCCAATTCCTCCTCCCTTGTCCGGAAGAAGTCACCGGTTTTCCTCCACAGAATGTCATATTTCCGGCCCGTTATATTATGCGATGATTCCACATAGTATTTCCGACCCGTTGTATCCATATACCAAAACACACCAGACTCTCCAGTTGTCACTGGAAGCCAATGATTTATAATTTGCCGACCGGCAGCATCACGTTCCCACATACGAGTACTCCTGCACCCAAAACACAAAGCAGCAATCATCACGCATGCTAAAATTATACGTTGTTTCATTGTCAAGTTTCATTTAATGATTCTACAATGTTTGCCCAATCTTTCTAATAAAAATAGCGTTCACCCAAACAAGGTATCCATATCGTATAAAAACTATACCGTTCTTCATGCCCGTAGTCCACCTCAATTTTGTCAATGACGTTCATAACTGAATCAAATTGGGACTGAGGTATTTGAACATCGTCATGGTGCGACACCAAACGCTTCTCGACGATACGTCGTTCACGATTGTCTGTCAGTACACTGTAACCGATTGAATGCACGACATAAATAGGTCTCATTCGATATAGCTTTTCGCGCCTGACCAGTTCGGCATCGTCCAAATAAAAATCGGATTCACTGCGAAAGACAGCCCTATATTTTTTGCCCGACAAATCTTTCCAGATTCCTTCGTTATTTTTACCGTAAGCATTTCTATACAAGGTTTGACCATTGGCATCGTTCCTCCACTTATGCGTATAATAGCTGTAACAACTCGGAAACAGCGAGCTGACAACCACACAGAATACTACTGTTCTCAATAATTTCAAACCATTCATATTTCTTTTTTATTTAAACTCTTATAACTGCGTTTATCCTAAATTAATCCAACCATCATCAACCAATGCAGACATCCCAAACATTAAAAGGATAGGAAACAGCGCCTGTAACAGCACCAGCGGTATCTCATACATCAGCAGTTTACGATGCCCCAAATACTTGGCGGCATCAATATGGGCATAAGCAATGACGACAAGCAGGGAGACAAAACTACCTGACCCGCAAAGAGTTGATATTGCCAGGCATATATAAAGTGATTTGAGTGCCAACCACCGCTCGCGGCGTTGTCTCTGGAAAGTTTCTTCCGGTGATGCCGATTTTTGTTGGAACAGACGGACCAAAGCAAACATCGACCAGATATAAATTGCCAATATGGCCAATAAAGCTCCTATGTCAACAGCCAACAATGCATACATCCACAATGATGTACATTTTCCCAACAATAAATATCCTCTCGATATCAGCGACATCACCACATCCCACAACATATCACAAAAAATCAGCGCATATCCCACCAAAGCGGCAGTCCGCTTAAATTGGTCTGTCTTTTCTACATATATACCCTCGTTCATAGCCGTAGTTTTTTACCAACATCCGATACTGCAACAGGCAAACACCACAATACTGACAGCCATGATAATTTCATACATCGTCGTCCACGCATGTCCCACGTATTTCGCCACGACCTTATGCCCGTAGACCACCGTAGCGCAAAACAGTACACCAAGTGCCACACAAAATCCCGTAACCGGCTTTTTGTCGCCCACATACAGCATCACGTCAAGCACTGCAAGCATCACCACAAACAGAGCCAGCATCCCCGCGAGTGCCTTCAATTTCTTGTTTTCTATATTTTTAGTCCCATCTTCCATTTTACACCAATTTTAAAACGATTCCGGCTATTGCATTCATGGCGTAAACGACAAGCACCAATTCCATCAGGAACGGCGCAGCATGTCCCCAGTATCGGTCGCAGGCAAAATGAGCCAGCAGAAATGCGACACACAGGCACACCAATGCAAAACCACCCAACATTAACGCTTGAGGAAGATTATGACCGACGGCATTCCACGAAACCAGCACCACCGCAGCCACATACAAAATGAACAGGACAAAACCTACCACAGCCTTCTTTGCGCGGAAAGCAGTCGGAGCCGACATCCGCCCTTCAAACAAAAAGACAACAAGTGCGGAAACAAAGGAAATGCCCAACACCCCCATTAACGACCAACACACAGCCGGCCGGTCATCTAATCCCAATGAGATAAAGCAACCTAACACACCATAGAGCACAGCAAGTCCGACCAGTGCCATCATACGACTGACCAGTCTCTCTTTAATGCCCTTCCGTTCCATTGGTCCGTTTTTCATATTCAATTCTAAGGTTCCTTATAAACTGAAAAACACTCACAAAACTCATCAAAGCAGCTTCGACCGGCTAATACTAATTTTTTCAATGCCACTCATGCCAGGCCGTGCCCTGAATTCTTCAAATTTAGGAAGATATCCACACAAATCCAACTGTTTACCTGAAAAACGCACAAAAAACAAAGAGGGCAATCCAAATGGATTACCCTCTTCCGTATTGAAACAATTTGTTTTATTTACTTAGTCTGACCTGCCAAGTAGTTAGCACGTTCGATATATTTGTCAATATTTACGCGGTAGGCTACCAGATATTTCGGATATTTTTCCTTGATAGCAGTGTAGATTTCAGCAGCTTCAGCATACTTCTTCTGTGCGTTGAACACAGTGGCTTTCTTCATCATGAACAACGGAGTGTAGAGTGCGTTGTTGTTGGAAGTGCTGATAGCCTTGTCAAAGCTGGAAACGGCTTCGTCATACTTTTTGAGGTTCACGAGGCAGTCGCCTTTCAAGGAAGCGGCGGCAGCGCCTACAAGTTCGTCGTTGACGTCGTAGTTGTCAATGCTCTTGATAGCTTCTTCATATTTACCCTGCTGGTAAAGAAGAATGGCGGCATTGAGGTTTGCGCGGTTGGCAATGTTATTGCTGTATTCGTCGGCTACCTGCAAATATTGCTGCAAAGCGACAGAGTCGTTGCCTTGTGTCAAAGCGATGTCAGCCTGACCAATCATTTCCGTTGCATTGTCAATGCCACTTCTGTGGACGCCATAATAGTAACCCAGTCCCAAGCCGATTACAACAAGCAGACCTACAACATACCAAACAATTTTACGTTGATTCTGCTCTACACGTTGCTCAAGAGTAGAGAGCGATTCGTTCAATTCATCGATTGAAGTGCGTGTAGCTTCTTTTTTTGATTCTTTTGCCATTTTTATTTCGTTTTTCTAATTTTCAGTTTATCTCACGAACTGCAAAATTAATAGATAAATATTATTTACGAAAAAAATGTGAGAGTATTTTTCAAATATCAGAACTTTATTTTCCTTTGTTTGTTGATTTTACAGTGAAAAGCTGTTCTACAGCAACATTCAACCCAATACCGAAACCCGAAAAGACGATGCTGACACTACTTTCCTGTGCAAAAACGATGAGCGAAAAAGCTTCGGCCGACGTGCCTTTCACAACCGTTCCGCAGTTCCGCGAAACGGCCCGCGACAATGCGCTCCAACTGGCACAGCTTACGCCCGAAGAACTTTCGAAAATACTCGGAACCAACGCAAAAATTGCCGTTGAAAACAAGATGCGCTACCTGGATTTCTCCGTTGAGGGCAAAACGGGAACAGCAGCGCTGCTTGCCTACACCGGCATCGTATTCAAGCGGCTGAACCCGTCGGATTTCAGCGACGACGATTTCCGCTACGCACAGGACCACTTGAGACTGACGTCGTTTCTCTACGGCTATCTGCGCCCGCTCGACGAGATTTTGCCCTACCGGCTGGAAGGCAACGTGCGTCTGCCGGAATATGGCGGGCTGACGATGTTCGAGTTCTGGCGCGGACGGCTTACCGACCTTTTCATTGCCGACATAAAGGCGACCGGCGGTGTGCTGTGCAATCTGGCAAGCGACGAAATGCGCGGACTGTTCGACTGGAAGCGTGTGGAGCGAGAAGTAAAGGTAGTGACACCTGAATTCCGCGTATGGAAGGACGGCAAACTGAAAACCATTGTCGTCTATACGAAAATGATGCGAGGCGAAATGACACGCTACATCCTGAAAAACCGTATCGAGAACGCGGCCGACCTGACTGCCTTCCACAGCGACGAAGGATTTGCCTACGCCCCCGAACTTTCCTCCCCGTCAAAGCCGGTGTTTACAGTGTAGGGGTTTACGGTTTACAGTTTACAGAGTCCTTAGGCCACCAATTCATGATTTTTTGACAGAAAAACAAATTGGGGGTTAGGTGTTAGAGATTAGGGGTTAGAGATTAGGGTTATCAACCGTTTTTGGGTGATAAACAGGATAACTTATGTTCTTCTGTCAACAATAAATTTCTCCGACAAAAGAACAAAAAGACATATTTTGGGTTATGGTTTAGAGGTTATAGGTTAGAGTAATCAGCCGTTTCGGGTGACAAACAGGAGAATTTTTGTTCTTGTGTTTT
Source organism: uncultured Porphyromonadaceae bacterium (assembly GCA_900548875.1). Taxonomy (GTDB): domain Bacteria; phylum Bacteroidota; class Bacteroidia; order Bacteroidales; family Muribaculaceae; genus Limisoma. The sequence goes on from URMA01000015.1 coordinate 32,465, forward strand.
TCTGTCAAAAAAATAAGATTGTCTTAACTTCTCCAAGGATGATATGGAAACAGCTCCGGATGCTGGCAATGAGGCCAATATCCGGAGCTGTTGCTATGACGGTTTACGAATTATTTTTTCGGAATCTTCAGTTTCTGTCCCTTGCGGATCATGGAGCCTTTGATGCCGTTTGCCTTACGGATGGCAGAAGCTGTTGTGCCATAGCGTTCGGCAATGCTGCCCAGCGTTTCACCATTGCGGACGGTGTGGGTAGTGTAGCCCGACTTTTTGGAGCGCGATGACGAACCCGACTTGCCGCCTTTCACAACCAATGTTTGTCCGACATTAATACGGGAAGAAGAAAGATCGTTCCAGTCTTTCAACTTGTCGACTGTCACGCCATAGTCATCAGCAATCGAGCCGAGCGTTTCACCGCGGCGTACTTTATGTTTGGTCGTTGCCGATTTTTTCGACGAAGAACCCGATGACTTTTTCGATGCCTTTGCAGCCGAAGCGCTGACAATGAGTGTCTGTCCGGCATCAATCGACGAACCGCTGAGGTTGTTCCAATCCTTCAGATTGTCGATGGTCACACCGTAATCCTCGGCTATGCTGAACAACGATTCTCCACGACGCACTTTGTGGGTAGTGGCATTTTCCTGTACGTCAGCATCGCCGTCCACCTCGATTTCGCCCTTATCAACCGACGAAACCACTTTCAGGCGCTGTCCCACAACAATCTTGTTGGAACGGAGGTCGTTCCAGTCCTTCAGACGACTGACGGTAACATCATAGCGGTCGGCAATCAGTCCGAGCGTTTCTCCGCGACGAACCGTATGATATTTCGTATTGGCAGCGTCCGACTTCTTCACCGTCGATTTGGCCGGTTTCGTTGTTTTCGGCTTTTCTTCCGGCTGCTCTACGGTGTTGTTTTCAGCCAATTCCTCCTGAACGGTTTCCGGCTCTTCCTCCTCTTTCTCAACTCGCTGATAGGTGTTGATGCGCAGGCGTTGTCCTGTCTTCAGACGGTTGCTGCGCAAACCGTTCCATTTCTTCAATGTCGAAACCGACACGCCATAACGGCGCGCAATGACCGACATGGTTTCGCCTCGTTTCACCTTGTGGTATTTCACCACCAGCTGCGTTTCGCTGTTGGAAACGTCGCCGCCCGGAACGACGGTAGTGCGACGGGCATATTTTTCGATATTGTGGTTCACGATGCTGTCCTCGCTCACGATGTAGCTGTAGACCTGCTTCGAAGGCAGAGTCAGTGAGTACGGACGGATATCACCCGGAATTTCGTCGCGACGGTACTGCGGATTCAGCACACGCAACTCTTCGACAGGTATACCGAGCACTTCCGAAATCTGGTCGAAGTGCACACGTTGTGTGATATGGATAGTATCGGTCAGCACCGGACGTTTTGCCAATGCGTTTCCGATGTTGTGGTCGTTGTGATAGGTCATCACATAGTTGGCGGCAATGAAAGCGGGAACATAGCCGCGAGTTTCCTTCGGCAGGTAGTAGTAGATATCCCAAAAATCCTGTTTTCCGCCACCGGCACGGCGCAAAGCCTTGTTTACGTTGCCCGGACCGCAGTTATAGGAAGCGATGGCCAGCGACCAGTCGCCGTAGATTTCATAAAGCTGTTTCAGATATTTGGCCGCCAGTTCCGACGAACGGATAGGGTCGCGGCGTTCGTCGACGAGCGAGTTCACTTCCAGCCCCAATCCTTTAGCCGTGGAAATCATAAACTGCCACAAGCCCGTGGCACCCACACGCGACACGGCATCGGGGTTCAGCGCCGACTCGATGACCGGCAGATATTTCAATTCCAGCGGAAGGCCTTCCTGTTCGAGTGCCTGTTCGAAAATCGGCATATAATAAAGGCTCAGGCCGAGCATTTCCTCCACAAGCGTACGGCGGCGCTGGGTATACATGTCAATATAGCTGCGCACCACCTGGTTGTAAGGCATTTCAATGACGGTAGGCAACGCCTTCAACCGTTGCACATAATCCTCATCACTTGTCGGCACGTCGCCCTTCGTCTCACTGTCGCCCGAAAGCACAGCATAGTTCTCCAGATACCAGTTTTTCATCAGTTCCTGAGTATCGGTTTCAAAACTCTCCGGATAGACTATGGTGCTATCCTGTATCGACTCCTTGATCGACAATACCGTGGGACGTGCAAACGCGACTACCGAGAAGCCTGCCGCAAGAGCCAACGCCAATATTCTTTTCTTCATATATATCTACTTTTAATTCAATTTCAAAAACTAAACGCACACTGCACACCGAACGATCGCGTACGGTCGGTAGCATCAAACACCGCCGGCGACCACCGCACTGACAAGTCAGGCGAAATGTCGAACTGCGACAGGGAAGCATCCACATAGGCATCAATCATGCAGACCAGATAGAGTCCAACCATACTGATGATACACAAGTCACGGTTCCGCCTGTAAAAATCCTTTTTCGACTTGAACGACTTTTTCAGCCATTCAATGTCCAAATCTTCCTCCTTGGTTGTCGGAGGATAGAATTCCATATAGCTTTTCGTGTTCGGGTCATTGTCCATCACGTCGTTATATGCCTGCGTATAGTCGGACAGCATGCGGCTGTTCCACGAGGTGGCATATATCAGACCGACATAACCGCCAACAACTATCGGGAGTTTCCAATAGCGGCGGTTGTAGATTTGTCCCAATCCGGGACAAAGTGCAGAAAGCCAAACGGCACGAGTCGGGTCGGGCTTGAAAAATATCCGCTTCTCAAATTCCTGGGGAACCGTGTCAACGGCAAGCGAAAGGCTGTCCTCAGCCAAAGCAATATCCAGCGACTGGCCGACAATGCTGTCGGAAGCCAGCGTGTCGGCAGGCATTATCGGACGTTCGGTGCGCGACGGGCGTTCGGGAACAATCACTTGTTCCAAGTCGTCGTCGGCCGTCCCCGTACCGGCAGCTTCTGGCTCGTCGGCATACGCCTTAAAAGAAAACGCCGAAATGCAGCACAACAATGTTACCACACTAATTTTCAGCCTCTTGCTTATTTCATACCAAGGTCGTGCCAAAATTTATTACTCGTTTAAAACCGTTTTTTTTCGTTTCTTACTGCCTTTGAGCAGTTGCCAGACAGTGAACGGCAAAAGCCAATCTCGTTTGAGGTTCACGCCAAGCCGCACCCTATCTTCTGCAAAGATATAAAATTATCCTGAGAATCAAGAATTACAGACAGATTAGCTGTCCATATTCCCTTTCAAGCGGTCAAAGATAGTAATTAATCGCTCAAGTTCTTCCTCATTTTTAAAAGGAAATGTGATTTTGCCTTTTCCCTGCTTGTCGCAACTAAACTGGACAGGGGTGTGGAATGACTGCGACAGATGGTTTTTCAAAATCTCATACTCCTTCGAAATGCTCCCCGACGAAGCCGGTTTTGCCGGAGCTTCGCCATGTTCCTGCTCATTGTAGAGTTTGGCAAGTTCCTCTACCTGGCGCACCGAAAGTCCCTTTTTCAGAATTTCGTTGTAGAGTTTCAGCTGATGTTTCGGATTTTCCACAGCCAGGAGCGCACGTGCATGTCCCATGTCCACACGACGGTCGCGCAGACCCAACTGCACCTCGGCCGGCAATTTCAGCAGGCGCAGGAAATTGGCAATCGTGGCGCGCTTTTTGCCGATGCGCAGACTGAGTTTTTCCTGTGTCAAATCGTACTGGTCAATCAATTTCTTGAAAGTCAGCGCCACTTCAATGGCATTCAGGTCCTCACGCTGAATGTTTTCGATGAGCGCCATTTCAGTCAGTTCGCTGTCGTTCGCCGTACGGATATATGCCGGCACACTCGACAGTCCGGCCATCTTGGCGGCACGGAAACGGCGTTCACCCGAAATAATCTGATACTGCTCTGCTCCGATTTTACGGAGAGTGAGCGGCTGGATAATGCCCAGTTCGCGGATGGACGACGCCAATTCTTCCAGCGACTCCTCGTCGAACCACGTACGCGGCTGTTCGGGATTCGGAAGAATTTGCGACAATTCTATTTCATTGATAGCCGAAGAGCCGCCGGTCTGGATATCGTCCATTGAAATCAACGAGTCAAGCCCGCGCCCCAAGGCACTTCGTTTTGGTGATGACATAATCTATAGTCGTTATTACGGTTTGTAAATTCATTAATTTCTTGCCATCAGCTCTTTTGCAAGCTGCAAATGGCTGGTTGCCCCCTTGCTTTCGGCATCATAAAGAATAGCCGGAAGGCCGTGGCTCGGAGCTTCGCTCAGGCGGATGTTGCGCGGGATGACCGTGTCGAACACCATTTCGCCGAAATGTCCCTTGAGTTCGTCGTAAATCTGGTTGGCAAGTCGCAGACGGGCATCGTACATGGTCAGCAGGAAGCCCTCGATTTCCAGCGACGGGTTCAGTTTCGACTTGATGATACGAATGGTGTTGAGCAGCTTGCTGATGCCTTCCAATGCAAAATATTCGGCCTGTACCGGGATGATGACCGAGTCGGCGGCCGTAAGCGCGTTCACCGTTATCAGTCCCAGCGACGGAGAACAGTCGATGAGCACATAGTCGTAATTGTCCTTGATTTCCGCAAGCAGCCGGCGCAGCACACGTTCACGGTTGGGTTTGTTGATAAGTTCCAGTTCTGCCCCCACCAAGTCGATGCGGGAGCCAATCAATTCCAGGTTTTCTACGCAAGTCTTGTTTTCCGCTCCTCTCAAAGGATAGTCGTCTACCAGACATTCGTAGATGGACGACGACATCTTTTTCGGATCAACGCCCAGGCCTGAAGTGGCATTAGCCTGCGGGTCGGCGTCGATAATCAGCACTTTTTTGCCCAGAGAGGCAAGTGAGGCCGCAAGATTGATGGATGTCGTAGTCTTTCCTACTCCTCCTTTTTGATTTGCAATAGCAATAATTTTACCCATTTCTTTCTGTGTTTTATGCAAAGGAATCACATTTCTGCGCAACCTCAAAATGATTTTTCCAAAAAACGCCCGAATTGTTGATAACTCACCTTTTTTGTTAATAACTTGGAATTGTTCCACGGCATAGCTGCCACAATTTGAAACACTTAACAATCGTGAAACATTGCAAAAACAGTGAAAGACGAGTGCGGAGGCCAGCGAAAAGCAGCTTTCAGCCAAGACGATGCCGAGCCGCATCCTATCTTCTAAAAGACTGTGAAACGCCTCCACCGGAAACTGCCGATTATTGTCCTGATACGGATATATTTCGGTGTTTTTCTCGCGAAAGGTTTTCTATTTGGGAAGGTTGGATTATCTTTGAAAAAATCTCTCAAAAAACAGATTGACATGCTACGAATTTTAACCGCCGTTACACTGCTGATTGCCGGCCTTGCCGTTTCCGCCCAGGTCCCCGATTTCGACATGCAGACCGCAGAAGGGAAAACCTTTTCGCTCGACAGCATACACACGCCGCTCACACTGCTGTATTTTCAAGACCCGGACTGCGACATGTGCCACGCCGTGACCGACAGTCTCAACCGCTCGGCCGTTGTCAGGGAAGCGGTAGCCGGCCGCCGGCTTACGGTGCTGACCGTATATGTGGGCGACAACCGGCAACTTTGGGAAAGCACCCTCAACCGTTTCCCCGAAGAATGGACCAACGTCATCGACGCCACCTTCAGTTCCCTTGACAAATTCACGTATTCCGCCCCGCCTGCGCTCTATCTGTCAAGCCGCGAAAAAGGCCTGCTGCTGACGGAATCTTCCGTCCGCGATGTCCTCTCCTTTCTCGAAAAGGCAGAAAACTGAAAACTTCGCCTTTTTTCACATTGTTTTCAACGCCACAAACAACTATATTTCGTAACTTCGCAACAATAAACCGCAACCACTCTGACATGAAGCGATTTCTTTTCATACTGACAGCCGTCATTGCATCCGCTACCCTTCCTGCGGCAGCGCAAAGCTATCCGTATATCGACAACTCCCGCCCCGACAAGGTGATAACCTTCGGCCTGCGCGCCGGGCTCAACTCTTCGGGCGTGACGACCAACTATCTTGCCACCCAGCCCGACCTTATCCAGAGCAACTACTACTGGCGCATGGGCGGACATTTCGGCGCCATTGCCGACCTGCATATCCGCAATTTCCTTGCCATCGAAGTGGGACTGTCGTGGGAAAACCGCGGCTACGACTGCTCGATGATGGCGGCCAACACGTCGGAGGACTATATGGGAAGCACGTTTGTCAACAACCGTTACAACTATATCACCATTCCGGCAATGCTGTCGTTCCGTCTCTGTCTGCAAAAGGACGCCAACCTGCATTTCGACATCGGTACCTACTATTCCTACGGTGTTCTGGGCAAAAAGCACATGCACTCCTACATCGCCTTCGGTGCGGAAGAAGAGCAGCTGATTTTCGACCAGACCATCACCGACACCGATTATTTCGAAGCCGACGCGAAGGACTTCCTTGCCGTAAAACGTACCGACCTGGGACTACAGACCGGCATCGGACTCACGTTCTTCAAACATTATTTCATCGGAACTTATTTTAAATACAGCATAAAGAACAACGCAAAAAACCGGGTAGGCTCCGAAAACCACCGTCTTCGCAACAGCAGTTGGAGTGTGTCGCTCGGCTATAATTTTTAAAACATGTCAGTTATGAAAAAGTTTCTGTTCACCATCGTGGCAACATTCCTTTGTGCCATCACTTCACTGGCTGCCGGCAAGCCGGAAATGGAATTTAAAGTGACTTCTCACGATTTCGGATATATCAACGAATACGGCGGCAATGTTACCTATGAATTTGAATTTACCAACACCGGCGACAAGCCGCTCATGATCATATCCTCACGCGCCAACTGCGGATGTACGCGTCCGGAATTTCCGAAACGCCCCATCGTGCCCGGCGGAAAAGGAACCATCAAGGTGACATACGTGCCTAAAGGCCGACCGGGACAATTCACCAAAGGCATTACCGTCAAGACGAATGCCGGCGTGAAACAGCTTGTCATCAAAGGTGTCGTGGTTCCGAAAAGTCAAAAGAGCAAACAATAGAAATGAAACTTCCGATTCTGTTGTTGGCCGCTTTCCTGCCGCTGACACTTTCCGCCGAACTGACGTGGGACACCACTGCGCACGACTTCGGGACCATCTATGAAAAAGACGGTGTCGCCACCTGCACGTTCAAGGCGACAAACACGTCGGAATCGGCCGTTTCCATTCTTCGGACCGTTTCGTCGTGCGGCTGCACAATGGCGAACGTCAACGACTCAACCGTCGCTCCGGGCGAGGAAATGAACCTGACAGCTACGTTCGCCCCGACCAACCGTCCCGGTGCGTTCAGCAAACAAATCACCGTTTGTACTACCGACGGCAACTATCGGCTGACTTTGAAAGGGAAAGTGGTCCCTACCGAAGGTACGCTCAACCTGTTTTTCCCGGAAAAAAGCGGCAGCCTGCGCATCAACAACTGCCAGCTGATGGCGGGAAAAGTAATCCGCAACACAGCGGTGACGGTCAACATTTCGGGATTCAATGCCGGCAGTACGGTCATGCACCCGCACATAACGGGTATTCCTTCGTTTGTCACCGCGGAATGCCGCCCGACAGCGGTAGAGCCCAACGAACGCTTTACGCTCTTTCTGCGATTCAACGCTACTGACTCGCTCGACTACGGCATCACGGAAGTTCCGATGACCCTCGATGACGGCAACAGCAACAGCCTGCCCGTAACGCTGACGGCCACAGTAGCCGCCGGCGAGCACAGCTATTAGGACGCGCCCGCCGTTTCCGTTTCAACCGACCGGATAAATTTCGGCAACTTGTCCAGAACAAAACGCCCCAAAGATACGTTCACCTTATTGAACAGCGGAAAAACGACACTGCTCGTCAAGAAGGCCTCCGTGCTCCACGAAGCGCTGACCGTGGAACAGTGTCCGCGAAAAATCGAACCGGGAAAGTCGGCAACCCTCGAAGTGAGCTGTAATCCCGATTTGGTAAACGGCAAAGTTTTAAATACAGAAATAATATTATTTACCAACGCGCCTGCTACGCCGGCCATAAAAGTCCGGGTGGTGGGATTTAAAGAATAACTCTAAAGAATAGCTATATGGAACACCCTGAAAATAACGAACAGTACACAGGACTGACCGTGAACAGTGGCGTAACGCAGCCGCCACAAGTCAACCCCTACCTACGGCGTCAGAAACGCAAGCGCATGATGACTCCGGGTGAGTTTGTGGAAGGTATTCTGAAGGGCGACATTACGGTGCTGAGCCGTGCCGTGACACTGGTGGAAAGCCAAGTGCCGGAACATCAGGCCATCGCTCAGGAAGTGATTGAAAAATGTCTGCCGCATGCCGGAAATTCACGCCGCATCGGCATCACCGGTGTTCCGGGAGCGGGCAAGAGTACCTCCATCGACGTGTTCGGCCTGCATGTGCTCCGCGACGGCGGCAAACTGGCTGTGCTTGCCATCGACCCGAGTAGCGAACGCACCAAGGGAAGTATCCTCGGCGACAAGACCCGTATGGAAAAGCTGTCCGTTCATCCCAACGCCTTCATCCGCCCCAGCCCATCGGCAGGTTCGCTGGGAGGTGTGGCCCGCAAGACGCGCGAAACCATCGTGCTCTGTGAAGCCGCCGGCTACAACAATATATTCGTGGAAACCGTAGGTGTAGGACAAAGTGAAACGGCCGTACATTCGATGGTCGACTTCTTCCTGCTCATTCAGCTGGCCGGTACGGGCGACGAACTGCAGGGCATCAAGCGAGGCATCATGGAAATGGCCGACGGCATTGTCATCAACAAGGCCGACGGCGACAACATCGACCGTGCCATGCTTGCCAAGGCGCAGTTCCAGAGCGCGCTCCACCTGTTCCCGCCTACAACGTCGGGATGGATGCCGGAAGTGCTGACTTACTCGGGCTACTACGAACTGGGCATTAAGGAAGTGTGGGACATGATTGACCGCTATTTCGCTTATGTGAAGGGCAACGGCTTCTTCGAAAAACGCCGCATGGACCAGGAAAAATACTGGATGTATGAAACCATCGACGAGCACCTGAAAGCCAATTTCTACCGCGACGAAGAAATTGAAGCCATGCTGAAAATTAAAGAGCAGAATGTGCTCAACTGCCGCCAAAGCTCATTTGTGGCAGCACGTGAAGTGCTCGACTACTATTTTGAGAAACATGGTTTGAAATAAGAGCCGGTTTACTACTGGTTAACGGTTTACAGTTTACGGTTTACGGAGTTTAAAATTTGCCTGGCAAATTTTGCGTTCATCACGCCAAAACTCTGTAAACCGTAAATTTATATCCGATATTTACAATCCGTAAACAATCCCCTCAACAGCAAACCGTAAACTATAAACTGTAAACCGTAAACCCAAAACTATTTAACCAACACCTTCAGCGGACGCGCCGACTGGTCGCTGTAGAGCACGAAGGCTCCGTAAGGGAGCAGCACGCAGTCGCCTTTTTCCACTTTCGGCAATACCTTGATGACACGGCCCGTCATGTCGGCGATACGCACATTCGTATGCGGCTCCGACACCAGGAAGCGCAGACCGTTGGCAATGTTCATGGCCACCAACGGACTGTCGGCCTCAATGCTTCCGACTCCGCCCGAAAGGCTGACATGCACTTCGTTGGATTCGGGCGACTTTTCGCCATAGCGCACCGACTGAACGGAATAATAGTATTCGGCGCCGCTTTTTGCATTGGTAAAGTCGTAGAACAGTTCGTCGGCATCAGTGTCCTCTCTATATACGTTCTCCAAATTTCCGTTGACATATTCCTTGATGGTGACCGTATAATAGTCCACCACTTCCGGATTCGACGGGCGCAGCCAGTTGGCACGGAAACCCGTTGAGCTGACATTCGAGGCGTCCACCGCTTCCACGCGATCGAACACCGGCATGTCGACGCCCTTACCCTTCAAATTGACCACATAGCTCGTAATGCCCACCAGTCCGCCGTCGTAGAGCAGGAGCTTGGCTTCGTAGTCACGGGCTTCAGTCGGCGTGAAAGTCACTTTCAGCGTGTAGCCGCCGCTATTGACATCCACCCACGAAACGGAAGCTACAGGGATGGAAAAGTTCAGTGCGTCGTAGCCATATATCTTCAATGTCAGGTTTTCGCTGAGCGAACCACGGATTTCCACATCCATCGTCACATCCTTTCCGCTGATAACCTCGCCGAAATCGACAGTCGAATTGTGTTCCGGAAGCACAAGCGTTCCGTCGCCCACAGGAGGCAGGTCGCCGGCTTCGTAAGGCACGCCCACCTTGTCGCCCCAGATGAATTCCACCAGGTCGGGCATGTCGATAAACGGATTCCGGTTGTGCTGTATGCGGTACACCTCGTCGTTTCTGTCCAGCTCCTTTTTTGAAACAGGGTCCTCCCGATGCCATTTCAGCAGCATGTCGATGGCCCATTGCGCCATGGACGGATATTCGCCGTTAAGCATCATGTAGGTATATTTCCAGGAAAAGTCCTGATAGCAGGTTGCCATATAGAAATAAGTACGTGCAAAATCGCCCTTATATTCGTCGTCAGGTTCAAACACCCGGCTGCTGCCACCGCCCTGTCCGGCAATGGGATAGCCCACTTTCGTCACGCCGTTGTCGTAGGTAGCCGTCCCGACTTCCCCCAGCGGATAGTTGCTCTTTTTCATGTTGGCATCGCCGTCCGACGGATAAAGATGGTTCAAATCGGTATAGGCGGCATTCTCGTCGCCTCCCCACCAGCTTTTGGGCAGACTGTGCTCGCGGTTCATTCCGCTCCAACCGTTGGAAACGTAGCGGGTAACGTCGGAATACATGTCCCACCACGTACCGTCGCTACGCTGGTCGGTGTACTTGAAACATTGTGAAAACAGCCCGGAATAGCTGTTTGTGGAATGATTCTTAATGATTTCATACAACCGTGTTTTCAAATAACGGTCCTTCAATCCGTTGATACCGCTATAATATCCGCTCGGTATCTCGGCAAAAACGGCAGGCACCGTCAGCATTACCATCACCAACAGGGCCAATTTGCCCAACATCTTTTTTACATTCATCTAACAGTTGTTTTTTAGATTTTTATTATCATCCTTAACCCCTCAAAATCGGAGACATAGCCTACAAATTTAAGGCATCGCCGATACAAATGCAATTGGCACACGGCAGAACACCCTCAATTTAAGCATATTTAGGAATTTAATGCCGCTACCTTGTCCCTATTTCTGCCGCTGTTAATGATTTTTATCGGCATTTTGCTTGCTTGACAAGTTTTTAAGTCCTACATTTGCTGATATCAGCTGCCAGCTGAATAACAATATTTTATGTAGAACCTAACTTACAAGCATCATGAAAAGATTTTCCCTGACAACATTGATGACACTCGCCGGCATGGTGATGGCCGTGCAGGCGCAAACTTCCAACGGATTGCTTTTTGAACAAATCAACATGACGGAAAAATACCGCGTCGACATTCCGGAAGAGGACCGATTCGACGACCGGACGTATTACCAGATATCGACGGTGGCCTGGCAATGGCCGGTGAGCTACAACGGAAAGGTGCCCGTCAATCTGCAACGGGCCATTCTTGAGAATAATTCGGCTCCGGCCGACATCCGCGAAGTGCTCCGTACCTCGATGAGGGTATCAGTGCTCAACGAAGACTACCGCCTCATTCCCGTGAAGGATGTACCCAACAATGCCGGTTCTGCCCTTATGGAAGACCAGGATTTGCTTAATGTGGAATATGCCGATACGCGCATTGCCGTGCTCCGGCAACAGACATACGTATATTCCGGCGGTGCCCACGGCAACAACGGCACACTCTATATTTGCTACGACCTGCAAAAGGACAAGGAGATAACTTCCGACGAGGTTATCGCCAACAAGAAAGGAGTAGAAAAACTGATACTGAAGAAGCTGATGGACAGATACGGCTGCAACTCGCTGGAGACGCTCAGCGAACACCTGTTTTTGGCCAATTTTGAAGTCACCGACAACATCCGCATCGACAGCAACGGCATCACGTTTGTCTACAATCCCTACGAAATCGGCCCTTACTCCGAAGGCGTAATCGAAGTAACGGTCAACGCCGATGAAATGCGCCCGCTGCTCACCTCCTATGGACAACAGCTCCTGCCATAACCGGCATACGGCATACGGAAAGGCTCCACACAAAAGTGGAGCTTTTTGTTTATTGAGGGGAATGTTTCAGACCGATGTACATCAGGCATTTTATTTATAGCATTGAATCACAGCTAATTGATTAAAACATTTGTACATCTTTCAAGCATGGATATTCTCGATTTAACCCCTAACTTTGCACCCTCGAAAATGACAACTAAAGAAATTTAAAGATTGATTGTATGAACAAATTGAGATTATTCGCATTTATTTTATTAGGAATTGTACTTTTTTCATCCTGCCGCAAGTCGAAGGACACTCCGGCAAATGCTTCTATCGTAAGGGTGATGGTCAGTAACAGTAAGGGTGAGGTTTTGAAAAATACGATTGTTCGGATGTATGATCCGGTGTCTTTCGAAGCGTTCAAAAAAGATCCGACCACAGCGGCCCTTTGGGGCGTCGCAACCAGCGACAAAGGAATTGCAACCTTCGAACTGCAACCGGAACAATGGTTCAAAACCGGCAAGACGGTAGAACTGTATTTTGTCGTGGCGGAAGTACTCGACAAGGACAATTTCAACTGGTGGAGCGCAGGGGGAACGGTTACCCTTGGCAAGAACCAGGCTTTCAAAATCGTTGTCGAGCAGAAAACTTCTGCTCCGTCGGAAATCTACAACCTGATAGTAAAAGACAATATAGCAATCGGACTCAAAAATAAAGATGTAACCCGCCTCGTATTGCCGAGCGACATCAAGGGCATTGCCGATGAGGCATTTGCCAATTCCGCGCTGGAAACCGTCGTTCTCAACGAAGGACTGCTGTCCATAGGAAAGGCAGCGTTCTGCAAATCCAAAATAACGGAAATCACGCTTCCTTCCTCGTTGGAACAGTTGGGAGAAAACGCTTTCGAGGATTGCCGTTCGCTTGTCGCCGCCGACCTGTCGGCTACCCGGCTGAAAGCCATTCCGGCACAGGCATTTCGTGAAAGCGGACTTAAATCCGTCCTCCTTCCGTCATCGGTAGAGGTTATCGACTACCAGGCATTTCTCGGCACGAAACATTTGGCGAAATGCCAGTTCCCGGAAACGCTCCGGTTCATTCATTCGGAAGCGTTCCGCGAGAGCGGCCTTGTCCGTGCCGACATCCCCGCCGGCATACAGGAAATCGGATACATGGCTTTTGCCGACTGCCCGGCCTTGCAGCATGTTTCCACATTCGGCGAAACTAAGAACAGCGAAGGCATCGTCGGCATCGGCGCTTTTAGCCAGTGCAGCCAGTTGAAACACGCAACGTTGTCAGGTAGCATCGCCAAACTCGAAGGTTGGACGTTTGTCGAATGTCCGTCGCTGACGAGCATCACGCTGGGCGAGAACCTGCGGGAAGTAGGCGACAGTGGACTGAAAACGAACTACGGCCTCGGCTCGCTGACA
>URMA01000016.1 GCA_900548875.1 uncultured Porphyromonadaceae bacterium
ACCACAAGCTGGGCGGCATGACCGGTACGGCCGAGACGGAGGCGTCGGAGTTCTGGAGCATCTACAAACTGGACGTCGTGGTGATCCCGACCAACCGCAAGGTGGTCCGCGACGACCGTCAGGACCTGATCTACAAGACCAAGCGCGAGAAATACAATGCCGTGATCGAAGAGATCGTGAAGCTGGTCGAAGCGGGCCGTCCGGTGCTGGTGGGTACCACGTCGGTCGAGATCTCGGAGTTGCTGAGCCGTATGCTCAAGCTCCGCAACATCAAACATAACGTTCTGAATGCCAAGCAGCACCAGCTGGAGGCCCAAGTCGTGGCCGAGGCCGGACGTTCGGGACAGGTGACCATTGCGACCAACATGGCCGGCCGCGGTACCGACATCAAGCTCACGCCCGAAGTCAAGCAGGCCGGAGGTCTGGCGATCATCGGCACCGAACGCCACGAAAGCCGCCGTGTGGACCGCCAGCTGCGCGGACGCGCCGGACGTCAGGGCGACCCCGGATCGTCGCAGTTCTTCGTATCGCTCGAAGACGACCTGATGCGTCTGTTCGGTTCGGGCCGCATCGCTTCGATGATGGACCGCATGGGTCTGAAGGAGGGCGAGGTGATTCAGGCCGGCATGATGACCAAGGCCATCGAGCGCGCCCAGAAGAAGGTCGAGGAGAACAACTTCGGCATCCGCAAACGCCTGCTGGAGTACGACGACGTGATGAACTCGCAGCGCGAGGTGATCTACACCCGCCGCCGTCACGCACTCTACGGCGAGCGCATCGAGATCGACCTCAACAACATCATGTACGACTACGCCGACAATTTCGTGGAGACCAACCGCGGCATCGAGTTCGAGGATTTCCGTTTCGAGCTGATCCGCGAAGTGGCCGTAGAGCCGTCGTTCAGCGAAGAGACCTACGGTTCGGCGAAGCCCGCCGAACTGGTGGAGCTGATCGTCAAAGACCTCAAGGAGACCTATGCACGCCGTGCCAAGGCCGTGGCCGACACGGTACGCCCCGTCATGGAGCGCATCTACGAGGATAAGAAAGATCAGCTGGATTCGAACATCTACTTCCCGATTACGGACGGCCATCTGGGCTACAACGTCCCGGTGAACCTGCTGAAATGCAAGAACACGGACGGCGCGGAGATCTACAAGATATTCTCGAAAGTGGTGATGTTCACCACCATCGACGACGCATGGCGCGAGCACCTGCGCGAAATGGACGACCTGCGACAGAGCGTGCAGAACGCCACCTACGAGCAGAAAGACCCGCTGCTGATCTACAAGTTCGAGTCCTTCGGACTGTTCTCGAAAATGATCATCAAGGTCAACCGCGACGTGCTGGCCATCCTGAACAAGGCCTATATTCCCGTGCGCGACCAGAACGCCGAAGCGGTGCAGCGCCAGCAGCAGGAGCGCGCCAAGGTCGACGTCAACAAGTTGCAGGCTTCGCGCATGCAGGCGGCGGCGCAGGCAGGACAGCAGGACAAGCAGAAACCGATGCCGATGCACGTCGAGAAGAAAGTGGGCCGCAACGATCCCTGCCCCTGCGGAAGCGGCAAGAAATACAAACAGTGCCACGGCAAAGGAATGTAAACCGGCAATGGGCTACAACGAAGAGAAACAACGTCAGCTGGATATCCGCTACCTGCGCATGGCGCGCATCTGGGCGGAGAATTCGTACTGCGTGCGCCGCAAGGTCGGAGCATTGATCGTCAAGGACAAGATGATCATATCCGACGGTTACAACGGCACGCCTTCGGGCTTCGAGAACATCTGCGAGGATGAAAACGGCCACACCAAATCCTATGTCCTCCACGCCGAAGCCAACGCCATCACCAAGGTCGCCAAAAGCGCCAACAACTGCGACGGCTCGACGCTCTACATCACCGCCGCCCCCTGCATCGAATGTTCGAAGCTGATCATTCAGGCTGGTATCAAACGGGTGGTGTACTGCGAGGAATACCGCTCGGAAGAGGGACTGAATCTGCTGCGCAAAGTAGGCATAGAATGCGTCCAGCTCGAAGTGGAAGACTGCTAATCGGAATGAGAATGAAACCGGCGGTGATTCTGCTGACATGCCTCTATTGCTGGCTCCCCGCAGCCGGACAGGCTCCTGCGCAGGACGCGGTGGGCAAAGTGCTGCTCGCGACACCGCCCGCACTTCCCGAATATGTCTACTGCGAAATCAGCGGGTACAAAGGAGCGGGACGCAACGGCATTTATGTCGCATTCGATTTCGGGCAGCCTATGACGAAAAAGAACCGTCTCATAACAGATGCCGGAGGACGTGCGATCACGTTCAACTCGTGCATCGACGCATTGAACTACATGGTATGCCGCGGCTGGGAATTCGTGCAGGCTTATGCGGCGGGCGAAGACAATGATTTCAGCTGCATGCTGCTGCGAATGCCGACATCGAAGATGAGCGCCGCACAACGGCAGGTTATGCTCGAAGCAACGATGAAAACGGGCGAGTAAACGGATACGGTTCAATTTTTCTGCATGTTTTATATAAGGAGTCCCCGCGACTCCTTATTTTTGTAATTCCGCCGGGCGGCGGACGGTCCCAGATGTCTCCGAGAACGGCCTTCCCCTTGACAAGCGTTTCGAGCGGCATTCCGGCAAATGTTCCGACGACTATTCCCACAAGCGTTTCCGGTATGTTCGGACCGGGATTTGCATTTCCCGGAAAGAATCATTACTTTTAAGGTATAAACCACTAAAACCGCATCGGTATGAAACGCATCGTCATCGTCGGAGCGACATCGGGCATCGGACTCGAAGTCGCAAAACTCTGTATTCAGGCGGGTTGGCAGATCGGGGCCGCAGGCCGGCGCGAGGAGGCGCTCGAAAAGCTCCGCACCCAAGCTCCGGACCTGATCGTGACCGAATCGCTGGACATCACGCGCGACGATGCGCCCGAACATCTGTCACGCCTGATCGACAAGCTGGGCGGAATGGACATTTACCTGCACTGTTCGGGCATCGGGAAACGCAACACCGAGCTGCATCCCGACATCGAGATCGACACCCTGCGCACCAACGGCGAAGGGTTCGTGCGCATGGTTACGGCGGCTTTCGGCTATTTCCGCGCTCACGGCGGCGGGCATCTGGCCGTCATCAGTTCGATCGCAGGCACCAAAGGACTCGGCAGCGCACCGGCCTACTCGGCCACCAAACGCATGCAGAACACCTACATCGACGCACTGGCGCAGTTGGCGCATATGGAGAAGCTGAATATCCGCTTTACGGACATCCGTCCGGGATTTGTCGACACAGACCTTCTGAAATCCGGAAAATACCCGTTGCTGATGAAGCCCGACTACGTGGCACGCCGCATCGTGAAGGCCGTCGAACGCAAACGCCGCGTGGCAGTCATCGACTGGAAATACCGCATCGTTGTGGCCCTGTGGAAAATGATTCCCCGCTGCATCTGGGAACGAATGAACGTAAGAAACAAATCAAAATAGAAACTACCAATGAAAAAAACTTTCACAAGCATTGCGCTCGGACTGGCAGCCCTGTCGGCCGGTGCAACTACTCCGCTCTGGATGCGCGACGTGCAGATTTCGCCCGACGGCAGCCAGATTGTATTCTCCTATAAAGGTGATATCTACAAAGTGGAGGCAAACGGAGGTCAAGCCGTGCGCCTCACGACACAAGATTCCTATGAAAGTTCACCGGTATGGTCGCCCGACGGCAAGCTGATTGCCTTTGCCAGCGACCGCCACGGCAACGCCGACATATTCGTCATGCCGGCTGAAGGCGGACCGGCCACACGCCTCACCCGCCACTCAGCCAGCGAAAAGCCCTGGACTTTCTCCAACGACGGGACCAAAGTGCTCTTCTCAGCATCGATTCAGGACCCGGCAAAGAGCGCACTTTTCCCGACCAGTGCCATGACAGAACTCTACAGCGTGGCTTTGGACGGCGGAAAAGTGGAACAAGTGCTGGGCACTCCGGCTGAAATGGTCAATTTCAACAAGGCAGGCGACACCATGCTCTATCAGGACCAAAAGGGTTTTGAAGACGAATGGCGCAAACACCACACATCGTCCATCACCCGCGACATCTGGATGCTCGACGTAGCGACAGGCAAACAAACGAACCTCACCAACCGTCCGGGCGAGGACCGCAACCCGGTATTTGCCGCCGACGGGAAAACCGTCTACTTCCTCAGCGAACGCAACAGAGGCTCGATGAACGTTTATTCTTTCCCGCTGAATGCTCCGGAAAAGGCAACAGCCGTCACGGCATTCTCCACTCACCCCGTACGCTTTCTGTCCGTGGCTGAAAACGGCACACTCTGCTTCACCTACGACGGAGCCATCTACACACAGCCCAACGGAAGCACCCCGAAAATGGTCGACATTGATGTTGTGGCCGACGATGAAAATATTCCTGCGTCCCTCAGCTACTCGCGTGGAGCAACGGGAGCGTCCGTATCTCCCGATGGCAAGCAAGTAGCGTTTGTAGTGCGCGGCAATGTGTTTGTCACCTCCGTCGAGTACGGAACAACAAAACAGATATCCGACACTCCGGAAGCGGAAGCCGGCGTAGAATTCGGAACGGACAACCGCTCGCTTGTCTATGCCAGCGAACGCGACGGTGCATGGAACATCTATACCGCAAAAATTCTCCGCGACGACGACCTCAACTTCCCGAACGCCACGCTGATTGAGGAAACGGCTCTCTTCCCTGCCGACACCATCAACCGCGAAGTACCGAAGTTCTCGCCCGACGGCAAGGAAATCGCCTATATCGAAAACGACACCAAACTGATGGTCTACAATACGGAAAGCAAGACCGTACGCCAGGTGACCGACGGCTCACTCTGGTACAGCGGCGCTTTCAACTACGAATGGTCGCCCGACGGTAAATGGTTCACGCTCGAAATCATCGGCAACGGCCACGACCCGTACTCCGACATCGCCATCGTGAAAGCCGACGGAAAGAGCCAGCCGGTGAACATCACCAACAGCGGATATTTCAACATGATGCCGCACTGGGTGCTCGACGGCAACGCCATCCTGTTCATGACCGACCGCTACGGTATGCGCAGCCACGCTTCGTGGGGTTCGCTCAACGACGTGATGCTCGTATTCCTCAACCAGGATGCTTTCGACAAATACCGCCTGAACAAGGAGGACTACGAACTCCTGAAGGAACTGGAAAAGGAACAGGCCAACGCCAAGAAGGCTGCCGACGAAAAGGCTGACAAGAAAAACAAAAAGAAAAAAGACAAGAAAAAGGAAGATACTGAAGAAAAGGAATCGAACGACATCAAAGTGGAACTCGACGGCATCGAGGACCGCATCGTCCGTGTAACCCCGAACTCTTCCGACATTGCCGATGCCATTATCGACAAGGACGGCGAAACGCTGTTCTATCTGTCGGCTTTCGAAGGCGGCTACGACCTTTGGAAACACGACCTACGCGAAAAGGAAACAAGTCTGCTGAAAAAGCTCGACACTTCATGGGCTGGCCTTCAGCTCGACAAGGACGGCGACAACCTCTTCATCCTCGGCAGCACGTTCCAGAAAATGAGCGTAGCCGGCGAAAAGCTGGAACGCATCAACTATAATGCGGAAATGGAACTAGACCTGGCAAAAGAACGCAAATACATGTTCGACCACGTTTGCCGTCAGGAAGCCCGCTATTTCTACAGCAAGGGAATGCACGGAGTAAACTGGAAACAGATGACAGCCGACTACCGCAAATTCATGCCTCATATCAACAACAACTATGATTTCGCCGAACTATTGAGCGAAATGTTGGGCGAACTGAACGTGTCGCACACAGGCGGACGTTTCCGTCCGAAAGCTTCAGGCGACGCTACTGCCAATCTCGGCCTGCTCTATAATTGGGACTACAAAGGCGAAGGTGTGGAAGTAGCTGAAATCGTGGAATACGGACCTTTCGACCGCGCTACTACAAAGGTAAAGCCGGGCAGTGTCATCGAACGCATCAACGGCAAGGACGTAACTTGCGATGCCGACCTCTATACCCTGCTCGACATGCAAGCCGACACAAAGACACTCGTTTCCTTCTGCAATCCGGAAACCGGTGAACGCTGGGACGAAGTGGTGAAACCAATCAGCAACGGAGCATTCAGCAGTCTGCTCTACAACCGTTGGGTAAAACAGCGCGCCGCCGATGTCAAGAAATGGTCAAACGGCCGTCTGGGCTACGTGCATATCGAATCGATGGACGATGCAAGTTTCCGCACCATCTATTCCGACCTTCTCGGCAAATACAACAAATGTGAAGGCGTGGTCATCGACACCCGTTTCAACGGCGGTGGCCGTCTGCATGAGGACATCGAAGTGCTGTTCAGCGGAGAAAAATATCTCACTCAAGAAATCCGCGGACGTGATGCATGCGACATGCCAAGCCGCAGATGGAACAAACCGTCCATCATGCTTCAGTGCGAAGCCAACTATTCCAACGCACACGGCACCCCTTGGGTATACAAGTACAAGAAGCTGGGCAAGCTCGTCGGAGCACCCGTTCCGGGAACAATGACCAGCGTTTCATGGGAACGCCTGCAGGATCCGACACTGATTTTCGGTATTCCCGTCATCGGTTACCGCACTGCCGAAGGAACGTATCTTGAAAACAGCCAGCTCGACCCGGATATCCTCGTGTTGAACTCGCCGGAAACCATTGTCACCGGCGAAGACACTCAGCTCCGCACAGCAGTAGAAGAGTTGCTGAAAGAAATCGACAGCAAAAAGTAAGCACACGGCTATCATCCGTATAGACCACGGCGGCAAGGTTTCAGTGACCTTGCCGCCGTTTTTTAAAACTCAAATCGGACTTTTTGAAAAAAATACCACAGTTGACTTACGGAATGAGTCAGGTTTTGCATACCTTTGCCTGCAACCGACAAAACAAAGAAAACATGACCACACTGGAGAAGTACGTTTGGATTGTAAGCGCCCTGTATCGTGCCGGCGACAAGGGCCTGTCGCTGAAAGAGCTCAACGAAAAATGGATACGTGACGAAAATATCAGCAACGGCGAACCGCTGCCCCGACAGACATTTGACCGCTGGAAAGGCAACATACTGATGAGTCTGGGCGTAGATATTGACTGCCGCCGCAAAGGCGGCTACCGCTACCATATCGCCAACCCCGACAGCCTGAAAAACGGCGAACTGAGCCGCTGGTTGCTCGACACGTTCGCCACAGCCCACTCGCTCTCGCACAGCACTGCACTGAAGGACCGCATACTCGTGGACGACATTCCGTCGAGCCACGACTTCCTGACCGACATCATTGCAGCCATGAACGAGAACCGCATCATAGAGATAACCCACCAGAGTTTCCACCGCGATGCGCCCAGCACCTTTCCCGTAGCGCCCTATTGCCTGCGAATGTTCCAACGCCGTTGGTATCTGCTGGGAAAAAGCATCAACGACGAGCGAATCCGGCTATACGGACTTGACCGCGTGATGAAAGTGGAGATGACCGACAATACATTCACCCTGCCTGAAGACTTTGACGCCAAGGAATATTTCGCCAACTCGTTCGGAGTTATCGTGGGTGTCGACATCCCGGTACAGCGAATTGTCATACGTGTACAATCACCCCACCAATACTACATGCGCACCTTGCCTCTTCATAAATCCCAGAAAGTGCTGTCAGCCAACAGCGACCACGCCGATTTTGAACTGACACTCCGCCCCACCTATGACTTCTGTATGGAACTCCTCCGTGCCGGCGACATGATAGAGGTTTTGGAACCCGAATCCCTCCGCCACGAAATGTACACCCTGGCTAAAAACATCTGCGATATTTACCGAAACGACGAAAAGACCCCATAAAACGAAGCGGCGCAGTCAATCGACCACGCCGCTTCGCTTATTATATCATGTGTCCAACAAAAAACTATTTCACCAATTTTCGGAAGCGTTCGTTCTGCCAAATTTTATGCGTGCCATTGCTGTCGGCGAGAATCAGCATTACGGCGAGCGAATTGTTTTTCTCTATCAGTTTCTTCGACTGTTCGAAACCCATCACCATAAAGGATGTGGCATAGGCATCGGCCGACATACAGTCGGGGGCTACCACCGTTGCGCTCAGCACATCCGACTGCACAGGCAGTCCCGTGGCAGGACTGATGGTATGTGCATAGCGGCGGCCTTCGGCATCCACCTTATAATTACGGTAATTGCCCGATGTGGCGATACCGCAGCCGGAAACGGAAATCACTTCCGCCGACTCATGAACCACCGAATCGGCGGAAACCACCGGCTTGTCGACGGGAACAACCCATTTTTCACCTTGAGGATTTTTCCCTTTCGCAACAATCTCCCCGCCGATTTCCACCAAATAATTCTCAATGCCGTTTCGCTCCAGCATCCGGCCAACTTCATCGCTGCCCATACCTTTGGCAATAGCACTGAAATTGAAGGTAATGCGGGGGTCGTCCTTCACCAACCGATTTCCCTGCAAATGAGTTTTTCCGATACCCACGAACTGCATGATAGAATCTATAGCCAAAGCATCAGGCAACTGCTCGTGCTTGTAGCCGAAGCCCCAGGCATTGACAAGCGGCGAGACAGTGGGATCGAACGCCCCATTGCTCTCCCGATTGACTTCGACCGACCGCAGATACACTTTCTTGAGCAGTTCGTCGACCGTATCCGTCCTATTCTCGTTCAAGGCCGTCACCAGTGACTCCTTATTAAAAGGCGACACGCTCAGCTCCACCCTTCGGAAAACCGTCAGAATGGAATCCGACAAATCCGCATTGCCCCAATATTTTATATTGTATTCCGTGTTCCACACCACACCCGACTGCTGAAACCACTTGTCTTTTTCCGGCTTCAGCCAAAACAGCACGACCAGTCCGACTATTCCCAAAAAAGCCAGAATAAAAGCACGCCTGCGCTGTCTGTTTTCGTTATTTGCATTCATTGGCATTCTTTTTTTATCAAAACCTATAGTATACAAATGTAAACAAAAAAACACAACTTATGAGAATATTTTACCTAATCAGGCCCCTTTTTTTATGAAAACAGGAATTTTATCGCCACAAAATTTGTCACGTAAAGAATTCTTGATATATTTACACAAGCAAACAAGAATATACTTATTTCAAAAATTATCGAACTATGAACAAAACTTACGTATTTTTCGCTGACGGATTCGAAGAAATTGAAGCGATTGGAACGGTTGACATTCTTCGCCGCTCAGGCATGAACGTAGTAACTGTTTCTGTGAAAGACACTCATGAAGTAACCGGTGCACACAATGTTACCATCAAAACCGACATTCTCCTTCCGGAGGTAACTCTTGACAATGCCGAATGGCTCGTTCTGCCGGGTGGAATGCCGGGAGCTGAAAACCTTCACAACTGCAAACCGCTGCAGGAACTTCTGAAAGCCCAAAATGCAAAGAAAGGCAAAATTGCCGCCATCTGCGCATCGCCGGCAGTCGTTTTAGGCCAGCTCGGACTCATCGAAGGCAAGCGCGCCACCTGCTATCCGGGATTCGAGAAGCTGTGCAAGGGAGCAAAAATGGAAGACGTCCGCTGTGTGACAGAAGACAACATCGTGACCGCCAACGGCCCGTCGTCAGTTACCAATATGTGCTATGCCATCATCACCATATCTAAAGGCAGACAAAAAGCCGACGAAGTGATGACCGGTATGCTCATCTATCCGAAACAGCAATCCTATTATTTCTAAAAATATTCGGAGAAACCGACATTGTCCGACCGTCAACCGATGGCCGGACAATGTTTTTTTAGGGATTTTCGTACCGGAAATTGGCTGATACAAAATATTCCGCTACTTTTGAAGCCGAAAAAGAACTGATCATATATGAAACACCGATATTTGATTGCGCTGCTGCTTGCGTTCGTCGCCACCTTTGCCGCAAAGGCACAAGTTTCCGGCGATTCAACACTTCGCGTCAGCATCATCACCTGCTATCCGGGGCAACAAGTCTACGCCCTCTACGGCCATACGGCCATACGCATCCAAACCGGCGACACGGACATGGCCTACAATTTCGGCATGTTTTCTTTCGACAAGCCGAACTTCGTCTACCGCTTTGTCAAGGGCGAAACCGACTATGCACTCGGAAGCTATCCGTTTGTCTATTTTATGCCGGAATACATACGACGGAATTCCAAGGTAGTGGAACAGGTGCTGAACATCGACAACCGTCAGGCCCGTGCCCTATATGAAAAGCTGGAGTACCTGTCACTCCCGGAAAACCGCGAATACCGCTACAACTACGTGCTCGACAACTGTGCCACCCGTCCGCGCGACCTGGTGGAAGAGGCCGTTGGCGGCATCAACTATCACGCTCCTGCTGACATTCCGCGACATCATGCGCCAGTACAGCCCCAACTATCCGTGGTATCAGTTTGGCATCGACCTTGCTCTCGGCTCCGGCATTGACTACCGGCTCGACGTCCGCAAGCAAATGTTCGCCCCCGTCTACCTGATGACGGCTTTTGCAGGAGCCACCTACAACGACGCCAACGGCAACACTGTCCCGCTCGTAGCCGCCACCAACGTGCTCTACGACGGAAGCGAATCACCGGTTCTGCCGCCGACACCCTGGTATCTTACCCCGATTTTTCTTTCCTGGTTGCTGCTGGCCATCTTCCTGATTGTCAGCATCCGCGACCAACGCCGGGGGAAAGTCACCCGCTGGATAGACTTTACGTGGTTCACTATCACTGGATTAGCCGGCTGTCTGCTCTTTTTCCTCATCTTTGTTTCCGTGCATGAAGCCACTTCTCCCAACTATCTGGGCTACTGGTTGAACCCGTTATGTTTTATAGCATCCATAACAATTTGGATAAATTCTTGCCGAAAGTGGCTATATTCCTACCATTTTATTAACTTTGCAGTCGTTTTAGTCCTGCTTGCCACCTGGTGGCTGAACCCGCAGACGGCAAACGCGGCATTTTTCCCGCTGATGCTCTGCTCCGTTCTACGCTCGGCTAACTATTTGATAATCTATAAAAGATGCGAAAAAAGGAACAAGTAAACCGACTCATTACCTCAATGATATTCTCGCTGGTTGCCATCTCTGCCTTGTCGCAGAGCAACAACGAGCGACCTACCCTTATTGTCGGCATTACCATCGACCAGCTTCGCAACGACTACCTCGAGCTGCTTCAGGACAAATTCGGCAACGACGGATTCAAGCGCCTGATGCGTGAAGGCGTCTACATTGAAAATGCCGTGTTCAATGTCAGCTCGCTCGACAAGGTTTCGGCATCGGCCATCCTCTACACAGGCACAACACCGAACATCAACGGAATCAGCGGTGCCACCCTCTACAAAGACGGAAAAATCGAGGAAACGCTCAACGATCCGAAATATATCGGCAACACTACCAATGCCACCTACTCGCCAATGGCGCTGAAGGTTTCGACCATCAGCGACGAAGTGCGAATGGACAACAACGGCATCGGCTACGTCTACTCTGTCGCGCCCGACGCCCAGCAGGCCATCATCATTGCCGGACATGCTGCCAACGGAGCCTTCTGGATTAACGACGACAACGGGAAATGGGCTTCCAGCACTTTCTATAAAGAATTTCCGTCGGCAATCCAGAACCACAACTTTATCCGTCAGCTCTCGTCGCGCATCGACACGCTGAAATGGACGCCGTTGCTGAAAACCGAAGAGTACCGCGACATTGCGCTCCACCGTACATTCTATCCGTTTAAATACACTTTCGACGGAGAAAACCGATATCAGAAATTCAAAAAGTCGGCGCTTGTCAACGAAGAGGTGACCTCCGTTGCCATCGACTGCATCGAGGAACTGCGTCTCGGACGGCGTGCGGCGGTCGACATGATAAACGTGGCCTACACCGCCGAACCCTACAGCTACGCCATCGACAGCGACAACCGTATAGAGTTGCAGGACAAGTATCTGCGCCTCGACCGCGAACTGGCCAAGCTGTTTGCGTCGATCGACAAGGCAGTCGGACGGAATGCCTTTATCTTCGTTTCGTCGACAGGCTATTTCGACAACACCTACGCTACAGAACCCCGTTTCAATATTCCTACGGGCGAATTTTCGCCCAAACGTGCCGTTTCGCTGCTCAACATGTACCTGATGGCCATTTACGGCAACGGAAACTGGGTAAACGGCTACTATAACGAACAATTCTTCCTCAACGACAAGCTCGCCAAGGAAAAGAACATACCCATTGAGGAACTTCGTAAGAAGTCGGGCGACTTCCTGCGCCGCATGTCGGGCGTCAGCAAAGCCTATACATTCGACGAAATCCTCAACAATCCGGTCAATGATTCGCTGGTAAAGTTGAACCACACTGTCTACGCTCAGACAGCCGGCGACGTATACATTGAAATTACTCCGGGATGGTCGGTGAACGACGATACCAACTACACATCCGGCGACCATACGAAATATGTGCGCAACAATGCCTTTGCCGCACCTATGTTCATCATGGCTCCCAATGTCACCGCCCAGAAAATCACAATACCGGTCGACGCCACACTCCTGGCTCCGACCGTTTCAAGAATATTGCGCATCCGCTCGCCCAATGCTGCCGAAAGAGTTCCGCTTTCCCTCTAATCTATCGGAGAAACGGATAAAACACACGCCATGGCGCGATGCAAATCATTCAATCCAATTATCAATTCTTGAAAAAAAATAAAAATCAAATATTATGGGATTTAACGACTTCCTGAAAAAAATGTTTGGCAACAAATCTCAACGCGACCTTCGTGAAATTCAACCGGTTGTCGACAAGATTAATGCCATTTACCCTACTCTCGCAAGCCTCTCGAACGACGAACTCCGCGAGAAAGTAGCCAACATTCGCGCTTCCCTGAAGCAAAGCACAGCGGAAAAACGCGCGGAAATCGATTCCTTGAAAAAGGAAATTGAAACGTTGGAATACGACAAGCGCGAACCGCTCTGGGACAAAATCGACAATATCGAAAAGGAAATCCTCGATATTCTGGAAAAAGAACTGGACAAAAACCTTCCGGAGGTGTTTGCCTGCGTCCGCGAAACTGCCCGCCGTTTTAAGGAAAACGAATTTATCGAAGTGACGGCCAACGATTTCGACCGCGATCTCGCAGCAAAAGGCAAGGACTTCCTCCACATCGAAGGCGACAAGGCCATCTACCAGAACCACTGGATGGCAGGCGGAAACGAGATAACCTGGGACATGGTTCACTACGATGTTCAGCTCATCGGCGGTATTGTGCTCCACCACGGAAAGATTGCTGAAATGGCAACCGGTGAAGGTAAAACCCTCGTGGCAACCCTCCCGGTATTCCTGAACGCCCTGACCGGCAACGGTGTGCACATGGTAACCGTCAACGACTACCTGTCAAAACGTGACTCGGAATGGATGGGCCCGCTCTACATGTTCCACGGACTTTCCGTTGACTGTATCGACAAGCACCAGCCGAGCACACAGGCCCGCCGCGACGCCTACAATGCCGACATCACGTTCGGTACGAACAACGAATTCGGTTTCGACTATCTGCGCGACAACATGGCAACATCGCCCGACGACCTCGTTCAGCGTGCCCACAACTTTGCCATTGTCGATGAGGTCGACTCCGTGCTTATCGACGATGCCCGTACACCGCTGATCATTTCCGGTCCTGTACCGAAAGGCGACGACCAGATGTTCATGCAGTTCAAGCCGAATGTGGAAAAGGTTGTCAACGCACAGAAAAAACTCGTCACAACGATTTTGGCACAATCCAAGACTCTTATCACTTCGGACGACAAAGACAAGCGCAAAGAAGGTGCATTGCTTTTGTTCCGCGCCTACAAGGGTCTCCCGAAATACGGTCCGCTCATCAAATTCTTGAGCCAGGAAGGCATCAAGCCGCTCATGCTTGAAACGGAAGCCTACTACATGCAGGACAACAACCGCGAAATGCCGACCGTCACCGACCCGCTTTATTTCGTCATCGACGAAAAGAACCGCAGCATCGAGCTGACCGACAAAGGTATCGATGTGCTCACAGGCACAAGCGACGACCCGGAATTCTTCGTGCTTCCCGACATCGCCGGACAGCTTTCAGCACTCGAAAACGAACCCCTTTCAGCGGAAGAAAAGCAGGAAAAGAAAGATGCCCTCATGCAGAACTATGCAGTCAAGGCTGAACGTGTCCACACTGTCAACCAGTTGCTGAAAGCCTACACGCTCTTCGACCGCGATGTGGAATACGTCATCGACGACAACAAAATCAAGATTGTCGACGAACAGACCGGCCGTATCATGGAAGGTCGCCGCTATAGCGACGGTCTGCACCAGGCTATCGAAGCGAAGGAAGGCGTGAAAGTGGAAGCCGCCACTCAGACATTTGCAACCATTACGCTCCAGAACTACTTCCGTATGTACCATAAACTTTCGGGTATGACCGGTACGGCAGAAACGGAAGCAGGCGAATTCTGGGACATCTATAAACTCGACGTTGTAACCATCCCGACCAACCGCAAGGTACAGCGTATCGACATGAACGACCGCGTCTACAAGACGAAGAAGGAAAAATACAACGCCGTCATCGAAGAAGTGGAAAAGATGGTAAAGGCAGGCCGTCCGGTACTTGTCGGCACAACTTCCGTCGACATTTCCGAATTGCTCAGCCGAATGCTGACAATGCGCCACATTCCGCACAACGTATTGAATGCAAAACTCCACCAGAAAGAAGCTGAAATCGTGGCACACGCCGGACAAAAAGGCGTAGTGACAATCGCTACCAACATGGCCGGTCGTGGTACCGACATCAAGTTGACACAGGAAGTGAAAGATGCAGGCGGTTTGGCCATCATTGGTACGGAACGTCACGAATCACGCCGTGTCGACCGTCAGCTCCGTGGTCGTGCCGGACGTCAGGGCGACCCGGGTTCATCTTTGTTCTTCGTTTCATTCGAAGATACGGTAATGCGTCTGTTCGCTACCGACCGTGTTGTGAAGATGCTCGACCACCTCGGTCTGAAAGAAGGCGAACCGATTGAACACAGCATGGTGACGAAGTCCATCGAGAATGCTCAGAAACGTGTGGAAGAAAACAACTTCGGTATTCGTAAGCGTCTGTTGGAATACGATGACGTGATGAATGCACAGCGTAAGGTCATCTACTCACGCCGCCACCACGCATTGATGGGCGAACGTATCGGTATCGACATCATGAACATGATCTACGATACGATTGAAAACATCGTGAACTCATACGGCGGACAGGCCGATTATGAAGACCTGAAGATGGATATTCTCAAGACACTTTCCATCGAACTTCCGTTCAACGAAGAGGAATACAAAAAGTTCTCGCCCGAAAAGCAGACACAAGCCATCTACGACGCTGCTGTCGAAGCCTTCAAGCGTAAAAGCGAGAAAATGGCCGAAGTGGCAATGCCGATTATCAAGGACATTGTAGAAAACCGCGGCGGTAAAGGCCTCATCCGTGTTCCGGTAGCCGACGGCAAACGTGTCTACGGCATCACCGTCGATTTGGAAGAATCCTACAAATGCAACTGCACGAACATAGCAAAAGCTTGGCAAAAGGCAATCCTGCTGATGTCGATCGACGAAGCTTGGAAGGAACACCTCCGTGAACTCGACCAACTCCGCCAGTCAGTACAGAATGCAAGCTACGAACAGAAGGATCCGCTGTTGATCTACAAGATCGAATCGTTCAACCTGTTCAAGACCATGCTCACGACAATGAACGCAAAAGCAGTTTCCATTCTGATGCGAGGCATTATTCCGGTACAGGTTGTTCCGGCATCACAGCAGGCTCCGCAGCAACAGGCTCCACAACAGCAAGCGCCTCAAGCTCCGAGACAACAGGCAGGCAACGTGTCTATCACCCCGCCAATGCCGTCGCCAATTCCTGTTCAGCCCGCAATGCCGGAGCGTAAGCAGGACTACAGCAAGTACACTGCCCACAAGGAAGAATATCCCGGACAGGACGCTCAACGCCAGGCAGCCCGTTCACAGCAAGGCCAGCGCCATGTAGTCGAACCGATCAAGGCAGAGCCGAAAGTAGGACGTAACGATCCATGTCCATGCGGCAGCGGCAAAAAATACAAAAACTGCCACGGAAAAGGAATTGTTTAGAACAATCTTTCTTCCATCATAAAAAAAATCAAAGGCTGCGGAAATCCCGTAGCCTTTGATTTTTTATGATAGTTTTATATTTATCCAGCAGGCAATATCGAAAAAGATAACAACCGACAAAATAAGATATGGCAAAAAATCGAAGTTTTATAAACTTCTAAATGCTTACCAAGGAACACAATCATACCCCTCACTCTCCTCATTAAGCATAGTATCGACCTGTCGAGGGATAATGCCGGATTTTACAAGTCTTGAAATATAAGAATTTCGAATTTCAGGGTTATCAAGTTCTTTTCGTCGAGCCTTACTAAGCTGCAAAAAATCATCTTCAATCTCCAAACCAAGATAACGCCGCCCAAGTAAATTCGCCGCAATGCCAGTTGTTGCACTTCCGCTAAACGGATCTAAAATCCAAGCGCCGGGTTTTGAACTGGCAAGAATTAAGCGCGACAATACAGCCAAAGGTTTTTGTGTAGGATGTTTTCCACAGCTCTTCTCCCACTGCCCAATAGCAGGAAGTTGCCAAACATCAGTCATTTGTTTATTTCCATTCAGGGACTTCATCAATTCATAATTATAGAAATGGGGAATTTTCGGAGACTTTCTTGCCCAAATAATAAATTCCGTAGAATGTGTAAAATACCTGCATGTAATATTAGGTGGTGGATTTGTTTTCGCCCAAGTTATCACATTAAGGATCTTAAACCCCAACTTGATTAATTGTTGCTGAACGCTGAATATATTATGATGAGTTCCAGATATCCAGATTGTAGCATTGTCCTTCATGTGTTCCTTGCAGGCCGACAGCCAACGGTAGTTATAGGCATCCAATTCCTCCTGTTCCATTGGCCTGTCCCAATCACCTTTATCCACACAAGCCACCTTTCCGCTCTTGCAAGTTATCCCGCCTCCGGAAAGAAAATAAGGAGGGTCTGCGAAAATCATGTCAAATTCAAATTTGAATCTTGACAAAATTTCCACACAATCACCTTGAATTAAGGTAAAATCCTTACTTAACGACTTGTAGAATGAAGGTATCATCGTTCAGCCAACTTTTGCAAAAACTCGTCAATATTTGCCAGATTATAAATATTGGGAATAATGTTATAAGCCTCCTGCAACTTATTTCTTGCCGATTTCCAACCGATACCGTCCGTAATCCAAACAAATTCAAATCCAGGGACAGAATTAATTTTCGGAGCAATATCAGAATAGGAACGTGCCACTTCGTTCAATTTCGATCCCCCACCGCTATAAAAATTCACTTCTATAAGAAAAACTTTCGTAGCCGTTTCAACTACAAAATCAAAGCGTTTTTCATCATCTCCCAAGACTTCTGATATTTCAGGCCATTCACTCGAATAGACTTCCCGACGGAAACGTACACCCTTCTCTGAAAAAATTTCAGAAACTCTGTGCTCCATCACATGTCCGCTACGGTTCTTCCGGGCATTCGTATCCAATCCCGTTTCTATTCCAAATACATAATCAACCAGATTGTTAATTCTTTTCGACTGGAATAACGACTGAAGTCCGGTATTTTCCAGAAACTCCATTACACCATCGACAGAAGAGAACAAAGAGTTCAAGACGACACATTGCCCCAATCGGTTAAGCACTTTTTTCTTTCCTTCACTACGGACCGCAATAAGTATATCCATCACGTTGAATGCCATTTTATCACGATTCCATATCACTTCTACTGATTTCCGCATATCTACTGCACCGATCAAACTGTTCAACATGCACAGACTCAGCTTTATATTGTCCACATTCTGAGATATTTTCTCAAAATCACAAAAGAAATCCAATGTTTGATTCGTCTCTTGCAATTGAGACATAAACACATCAAAATTTTTATCCATTGCTTTCATCCATTTTTATATCAAACTTAGGAATCAAATTTATAGAGCGACAAAAAGTCCACCGTTCATAACTCTATCATTTATTATACTGCATATTCCGTTTTTTCCTCAGCCACAAACAAGGAATTCTGCAAATCTGTGTCTGTTTCTGATTTTTCTTTTGTATTCAAATAATTATGAACAAGAATCTCTGTAAGCTTTCCTCTTTTTTTCGGATTGGAATTGACACTTCTTGCAGCCCAAACCCGTTCTATTGGATAATCTGCATAAAGCCTGTCAAAAAAATCATCAGTCACATCCTTACCTCTACCATCGGAATTACTTAGCATAAATTTAAATCCCGCACTATTAATGCGGTCACAAAAATGTTTCAAACGTATCTGCTCTTCGTCATTAAACACTTCTTTGGTGTAATCCTTGAAACTGGAAGTACCGCTTAACGGACGATAAGGGGGATCAAAATAAAACAACGTATTACCCGATGCATACTTAAAAGTATTTTCAAAATCGCCGGTCAATATTTCCACTCGTTTGAGAAACGTACTGTCTTTATGAATCGTGGCAGGATCACAAATAGTCGGATTAGCATATTTCCCGAAAGGCACATTGAAGGAGCCTGATTTATTCACCCGATACAGGCCATTAAAACAAGTCTTATTTAAGAAAAAGAATAAAGCCGTATTGTTTACAGCATCCAAATTCTTTTCATTGTAGCGTGCTCTTGTCGACAAAAAGAACTTTTCTCTTTCGTCCATATTCAATGCCAAATAGGAATCTTCCAATTCCTTCAGCGACGCAATAAGTTCATTAGGCTGATCCCGTACCGTCTCATAACAGGTTGTCAAATCCCGATTAATGTCATTTATGACCACACGATGGATATTAGGATATTTCTGCAACATATAAAACAGCATGGCTCCACCGCCAACAAACGGCTCAATATATGTCACATTCTCCCATTTATCAAAGTCAGCTGGAAGTTGGGCATCCAGTTGTTCAATGAGCTGAGTTTTACCCCCAACCCATTTGATAAAAGGTTTTGCTTTTGTCATAATTGCAGAGTCTTATTATAAATATAATCCGAATTGGCACAATTTTCACCAACACGGCAGGATACAAAAATACGAATTTCAGCAGAGAATAAAAAGTTTTTAACCTGCTGCTCCTAAACAAAAAAGTCCCTGCCGATTGTCTCGACAGGGACTTTTTGCCATTTATGCAATATTTCTATTAGTCAAAAATATGGTTCAGACGGCTGAAAATTCGAGATTTAACGTCGGGCGACGGTTTGAAGTTTTCAGAATCCCGCATTTTCTCAATAGCCTTACGCTCGTCGGCACTCAAATGTTCCGGGGTGTAAATCATCACATTTACCAACAAGTCGCCGACACCGCCTCCTCGATTGATCGACGGTATACCCTTTCCACGCAAACGCAATATCTTGCCTGACTGCGTACCCGGCTCGATGGTCAGACGCGCACGGCCGTCGACAGTAGGTATTTCTACCTTGCCGCCCAAAACGGCTGTCGGGAAATCCAACATCAGGTTATAGATAATATCGTTTTCGTCACGGACAAGTTCCGGATCCCGCTCTTCTGAAATCTGAATCAACAGGTTACCGCAGACACCTCCACGACGTGCGGCATTACCCTTTCCGTTCATGTTCAGTGTCATGCCGTCGCTCACACCGGCAGGAATATTGACTTCAATAATTTCCTCCTTGCGTGTTACGCCCTCACCATGACAGTACGGACACTGTTCGGAAATGATTTTACCTTCACCGCCACAATCAGGACATGGCGACGTAGACTGCATCTGTCCGAGGAATGTCTGCTGAACACGTGTTATCACACCCGTACCGTGGCAAGTGTTACAAGTTTTGTAGGCTGTTCCGTCCTTGGCACCCGTACCCTTACAATGGTCACAAGCCACATAACGATTGATTTTGAACTTCTTCGTTACGCCATGGACAACATCCTTCAACGTCACCTTCACGTTGATTCGCAAGTCGCTACCACGGTTCACATTTCGACGCGTACCGCGGCTGCTACTGCTGAAACCGCCGAAGCCGCCGCCAAAGATGTCGCCAAACTGGGAGAAGATATCTTCCATTGACATACCTCCTCCGCTGAAGCCGCCACCGAAGCCGCCGCCACCGAAGCCTTGCGGGCCCATGTTGTGACCGTACTGGTCATAACGGCTACGTTTCTCGGGATTGCTCAGGACATCGTAGGCCTCAGCCGCTTCCTTGAACTTCTCTTCAGCCTCCTTGTCACCCGGATTACGGTCCGGGTGATATTGGATGGCTTTTTTTCTATATGCTTTTTTAATCTCATCGGCAGTCGCTGTCTTCGACACACCGAGGACTTCATAATAATCTCTCTTCTCGCTCATAATCTTACAATCCCTTCAAATTATTGTCCTACAACTACCTTGCTGTGACGAATCACCTTGTCGTTCAGCGTATACCCTTTTTCAACCGTATCGATTACCTTGCCCTTCTTGCTTTCATCCGGAGCCGGGAAAATCGAAACAGCTTCGTGGTATTCCGTATTGAAGTCGGCATCCGTCGAATCTATCGGCTTCACGCCGTTCTGTTCAAGATATTTCACAAACTTGTTGTATATCAAGTCGACACCTTTACGAATGCTTTCCACATCGTCACTTTCGTGAATAGCATGCAACGCGCGTTCGAAATCGTCGACCACCGGAAGGATTCCCTTCATCGAAGATTCGGCCGCGGTCTTTATCAGATCCGCCTTTTCTTTCAGCGTACGCTTTTTGTAATTGTCAAATTCTGCTGCCAGAAACAAGTATTCTTTCTTCACTTTTTCCAGTTGCAGTTTCAACTCGTCAATTTCTTTCGCCGCTTTCTCTTCGGCAGTCAATTCGGGTTGTTCCGCTTCCGGCTCTTTTTCCTGTGCCGTCGCATTTTCCAACTCTTCGTTTTCCAATTCAGGCTTTTTTTCTTCTTTTTCTGACATTTTATTTCGTTTTTTAAATTTTTTCATAATGCAATTATCAACACTCCACTATCAAAAAGCCTGCCAAACTGACAGAAAAAAACGGGTGTCGAACTGTCGGCACCGCAATCTTCTCAAAAAGGCAGATTTTTTTAGAGTTTCAACTTGTATGTCCGCCGGTATACACAGTCGGAAAGGAACTTGTCTGCCATATTGTCAGTTTCAAACAACGCATAAATGGCAGAACCCGAACCGGACATTGATGCATACACAGCTCCGGCATCATACATCGACTGCTTCAGCTCCGCCAACTCGGGATAATTGGCAAATACGCTTTTTTCAAAGTCGTTCTCCAACAGGTGTTTCCACTCGGCGACAGATTTCTGAAGAATATCTTCAACACGGTGTTCCGGCACACGGGGAACCACCTGCGAATAGGCCATTGCCGTAGGCACGGAAACATCGGGTTTCACAAGCGCCATCACATAGCCCCGCAAATCTACCGACACTTCCGAAAATTCATCGCCGATACCGCGGGCGGCCATCGGACGGTTGTAGATGAAGAACGGACAGTCGGCTCCCAAACGCGCAGCCCTCGCAGCCAGTTCGCCGTCGGAAAGATTCAGACGGAACATCGTATTCAACATTTTCAAAACCGAGGATGCATCCGACGATCCCCCGCCCAATCCGGCTCCGTCGGGCACGTGCTTGTACAGGCATATCTCCACCGGGGGCAGACGGAACTCCTTCTCCAACAGCCGATAGGCTTTCATCACCAGGTTCTTCTCCGGTTCGCAGGCCACCGGATTGCCGTAGGTGCGCAACACGGTTTCGTCCGCTTCCACCACCTCCACCACATCGGTCAAAGGAATGGGATAGAACACGGTGGAAATGTTATGGTAGCCGTCGCTCCGCTTGCTTTCCACATATAACCCCAAATTAATCTTAGCGTTAGGAAATTGTATCATCGGTTTATCATCATTAGGATTGCAAATTTACAAATAAGCTGTTGATAATTCCAACCCTATTCGACGCATATATTCCCCATTTCTTTCTAATTTTGCAAAAAAGATTTCAAATGGAGAACAACAGCTACGAAAATAGAAGAAACAAACCCGTCCATAAATCCCAGTTCGGCGAAGGCGGCAAACTGCTTCCGCAGGACAAGGAACTGGAAGAAGCGGTGCTCGGCGCGCTGATGCTCGAAAAGGATGCCTACTCCATCGTTTGCGACATTCTGAAGCCGGAATCGTTCTACGATCCTGCCAATCAGAAAATATTCGAAGCCATCCGCCAGTTGGGTATGCAGCAGCAGCCTATCGACATGCTGACCGTCACCCAGCAGCTGCGTGTCGACGGCACGCTTGACGACGTTGGCGGCCCCATGCACATTTCCGAGCTGACCAGCAACGTAGCCTCGGCAGCTCACATCGAATACCACGCCCGCATCATTGCACAAAAATATCTGGCACGACAGCTCATTTCGTTCTGCGCCCACATTCAGGAAAAGGCGTTCGACGAGTCCTACGACGTCGATGACCTTTTGCAGGAGGCCGAAGGCAAGCTGTTTGAAATATCACAGGGCAACCTGAAAAAGGACTTCACGCAAATCGACCCCGTCATCAACAACGCCATCGAGCAGATTGAAGCCGCGGCAAAACGGGAAAACGGTCTGAGCGGTATCGAATCCGGATTCCACGACCTCGACAAGCTGACTTCCGGCTGGCAGAATTCCGACCTTATCATTATCGCAGCCCGTCCGGCCATGGGTAAGACGGCGTTCGTGCTTTCCATGGCAAAGAACATGGCTGTGGACTACAACATTCCCGTCGCCATCTTCTCGCTTGAAATGTCCAACCTGCAGCTCGTCAACCGTCTGGTGTCCAATGTGTGTGAAATTGAAAGTGAAAAAATCAAGAGCGGCCGTCTGCAGCAACAGGAATGGGAACAGCTTCATTCACGGGTGCGCAAGCTCTACGGCACGCCGCTTTATATCGACGATACCCCGAGCCTTTCCATCTTCGAGCTCCGTACGAAAGCCCGCCGCCTCGTGAGGGAACACAACGTGAAAATCATCATTATCGACTACCTCCAGCTGATGAACGCCAGCGGCATGAAGTTCGGCAGCCGCGAGCAGGAAGTAAGTATGATTTCCCGTTCGCTCAAGCAGTTGGCCAAGGAGCTGAACATTCCAATCATTGCCCTGTCGCAGCTGAGCCGTAAGGTGGAAGACCGCAACGACAACAACAAGCGCCCGCAACTGTCCGACCTCCGTGAATCGGGAGCCATCGAGCAGGATGCCGACATCGTCTGCTTCATCCACCGTCCGGAATACTATACGCGTTCGAGCGAAGACGCCAGCGGACGCTCCATCAAGGGACTTGCGGAATTCATCGTGGCCAAGCACCGTAGCGGTTCGGTCGACGATGTGGAAATGCGCTTTATCGGAAAATATGCCAAGTTCCAGAACTGGGACGACAACTACAGTTTCGTGCAGGAAACCGTCGATTCCAAACTCAACGCTTCCAGTCTTGACGACGGCAGCTTCAAGTTGCCCCCAAGCGGCGGTATCGACCTTGACTCGGGCGGACACGGCAACAATCAAATCGATCCGAACGCCGGATTTCTTTCTGACTGAAAACGGACCAGACATTACGATAAAAGCCCTCACTTGCCGCCATGCGCAGCAACGTGAGGGCTTTCTCTATTCTTTTTCTGCACACTACAGCGGACAGTGCCCCGGACAGTTGCAGTTCCGGCAGGCCGAAGGCGTACAGACGACGGTGTCAGTCTTCACCGTATCCGTTTTCGCCACCTTGTGTTCAGGAGCCTTCGCGGCAACCTGTTCAGGATGTCGGAATCCGAATGACACGGTTTTCCCGCTGCTTCCGTAAATGGCGTTCAACAACAGAGGAGTGCCGAACAGCACAACTCCCAAAAACAAGACACTGTATACAAACCGTTTAAAATCTTTCATTTTCAATTTTTATTATCAACAATCTGTCCCGACATTTCATCACAGCCGGCCTTCACCGGCATAACTGTAATAGCCGCCCTCGCCTATAATGATATGGTCAACCACATCCACGTCCAACAGCTTGGCAGCAGCCTTCAGTTTTTCCGTCTGCCGGTCGTCCTGTGTACTCGGACGAAGAGCACTGGAAGGATGGTTGTGCACCATAATCAGTGCCGTTGCCAGACATTCTACCGCATGCTTTAAAATTATCTTCACATCGACTATCGTAGAGGCGACTCCCCCCACACTTACACGCTCCTTCGTGATGACACGCTTGGAATTATTCAGGAAAATCACCCAAAACTCCTCATGGTCGAGTCCGGCAAGCTGATAGCGCATCAATTCGTAGGCCTTATCGGGCGTATTGACAAGCGGAGCCTGTATGATTTCCTCCTCGCGGAAACGCTTTCCCAATTCGATGGCGGCAAGCAGGGTTATCGCCTTTGCCTCGCCGATGCCGCGGAACGACTTGACAAGATTCCTCACCGAACGGCGCGACAGTTCCGACAGACGGTTGCCCGATTCGCGAAGAATGCGCTGCGACAAGTCGACAACCGACTCGCCGCGGGTACCGCTTCCCAGCAGAATGGCGATGAGTTCGGCCGTAGAAAGTGCGCTCATGCCGTGGGCAAGAGCCTTTTCACGCGGACGGTCCTCCTTCATGATGTCGGCCATGCGCCGCGTGTATTCCACAGTGCCGTTGTTGTCAGCCGGTTCCATACAGACTTATTTATTTTCCTCGACGTATTTCAACCTCTTCCTTTACATCCCGGCCATGCCGCAACAGGATTTTCCAGAAATAAGCTTTCAGGAAACCGATACCGTAGCCGCCAAGCTGCACAACGCTCGTGACAATCGACATCAGCGATATTTTCAGGTTCTTCGTAGAGAACAGCGCACATACAAATACGGCAAGCAGATAGAACACGAGCGGCGTGATAAACCACCACGACCACAGCAACGACAGCAATATCATCGCCACACACCCGACAACAAATACCGCCGGCAGCCAGTGAACCAGCTTCAACGAGTCGGGATACAGGATATAGAGCGTGATGCGCGACATTCCGAACACATAAATCTGACGGCAGAACAGACGCAGGTTGACACGGCGCTTGTGATAGACAAAAGCATCACGAATCAAAGAGATGGAAAATCCTGCCTGACGGATGCGCGTACTCATGTCGATGTCTTCGGAAAACATTTCGCGGAAACCGCCCACCTTTTCCCACACACGACGGGAAAAGCCCATATTGAACGTGCGGGGAACAAATTTCTCCAACTGCACTTTTCCGCCGCGAATACCGCCGGTGGTCAGAAACGAGGTCATCGAATAGTTGATGGCTTTCTGAATGTCGGAGAAAGAACTGTGTGCCGCGTCCGGACCGCCGAAACAGTCAGTATAGTTGGCTTTCAAAGCAGCTTTCAGTGTTGAGATATAATGCTCCGGAATCACACAGTCGGAATCGAAGAACAGGAAATACTCTCCCGTGGCATGCTCCATGCCATAGTTGCGGGCAATGCTGCGGCCTTCGTTTTCCTTGTAATAATACTTGACATCGACCTGCGACTCATATTCCCTGACGGCCGGCTCGCAACGCTCCGTCGAACCGTCCTCCACTAAAATAGTTTCAAAATCCTTGTCTGTCTGCTTCGACAGGCTTTCCAGCAGGTCCCTCACCTCACCGAGGCGATTGTAAACCGGTACGATGATTGAAAAATACGGCATCTGTGTGGCTTCGTTTTGTTTTTCTATTGCTTTAAACCCCAAATGGCCAGCTGCAATCATGCTCCGACCACCTGTACGCCCCACTGCAGGGCTTTTACAAAGCTACGAAAAAAAATTGGCATAACACCCGATTCAGCGAATCAAAAATGTCATGCCAATTTGCCGTAAAAAAAAATTGATTGTCTCCCGACAACCAATCTTAATTAACCTTAAATCTAATACCATGAAAAACACATTGCAAATGTAGGTATAATTTCTCATTCTGCAAGCGTTTTTCAAAAAATATTTTCGATATTACATCTTTTTAACAATAATATAAAATTATGTTTTAAAACATACTGTTCGGTTTCAACCCTGTAAAGGATTGCCATCAACAGGCTAAATGCCTGAATATATGATATTATAACCAATCAGACGGTCATAACGCTCGCCTCGCTTACGATTGTAGACAAGCACCTGATATTCGTTGACGGTCTGATAATAGTTGCCCTCTATTTCGTCGGTCCGGCCCACCCAGCTTCCGTCGGGCACCCACAGATACTGATAGTTGTAGGCTCCCTGCTTCAGCATCATGCTTGCCTCATAACAGCCCGTCTGACTGTTGTAGTGAAGCTGATTGGCCACTTCAAAATTATGCTGCGTGAACTCTCCGTCCACATAAAGCTTTCCTCCCGACAACTGCGGAGACTGGAGCGCAAAATGCACCACCATGTAGTCAGCTCCCGTTTCCGAATCATATACGTCGCTGCCACGGACCGTAAAACGCCCGTACTGCGTGCGGTCATAGACATAGTCTTGCAGACGCGGACGGTCGGTCTTCAAAGTGACATGATAGTAAGGATCATGAAAAGAATACCGTTCAATTCCCATACCGTTATAGTTGGTAGTGACCATCTCAAAGCGGCGGAACTCGTTGGCGGCCGGGAATATCAGATTACGGTCATGTTCAAAATAGGCCGTCTTTCCCGCCACACGCAACGGACGACTGACTGCCGCCATGTTGTCGTGCCGCGAATTCTGAACAACCCGCACTTTCAAGTCGCTGTAGATGTTTTCCACCGGATAGTCAAGTATATCGACCGATACCGACAGCTGCTGATGCTTGTCGTTGTAGTCCAAATCGGTCCGAGATGTCACCTCCGATGCCACATTCACCAAATTCTCCACCACCGAAAACCGCACCTGCAGACAGACACGGTCGGGATTATACTCCGGATACACCTTCAGCAGATAATTGCCCGAAAGCTTGAACTGCATGTTCTCATTCGGCACGGCGATTTTATAGTTCACGTAGTTAGCAAATGTTGCCTGCGAATAGTCGTAGGTTTCCACCTGCGCTTCATTGAAACCGTCCACATATTCCGACTCCACCAGTTGCGAAGGCTGCCAGTCGGCATCGCAATGCACCAGCGAATAGCGCAAATACTGCATCTCCGACGAAAGTTCGTCGAACGAGATGACCACCTGGTCCGTACCGCCAAGTTCTATCACTGGCGGAGCATAGTAATTGCCCTCCACATACGCGCGCAGCGACTTGAAATTCGAGTCGAACACGCGGGTACGTGTATCCGTCTGTTGCGCGAAAGCCGCCGATGAGGCAACCGCCAGCATACATAATATTGTCTTTATCCGTCGCATAGTATTATCATTAAGTTATTTATTACCAAACAATAGGCGTTTTTCCGTGCGCCACCAGATATTCGTTGGCACGCGAAAAATGATGATTGCCGAAGAATCCGCGATGTGCCGACAATGGCGACGGGTGCGGCGATGTCAGCACCAGATGCCGCGTTCGGTCGATGAATGCCCCCTTCTTGATGGCATACGACCCCCAAAGAAGAAAAACAAGGTGTTCGCGTTCACGCGCCAGATGCGCTATGACGGCATCGGTAAAAGTTTCCCAGCCATGTCCCTGATGCGACCCGGCCATGTGGGCACGCACGGTAAGCGTAGCGTTCAGCAGCAGCACTCCCTGACGCGCCCAGCGCGACAAGTCGCCGTTCTGCGGTATTTCCGTTCCGATATCACTCTTTATCTCCCTGAAAATATTGAGCAGCGAAGGCGGAAAAGCCACTCCGTTGTTCACCGAAAAGCACAGTCCGTTTGCCTGATTGACGTCATGATAAGGGTCCTGCCCCAAAATTACGACCTTAACATCATTGAACGGCGTAGCGTCGAACGCCGCAAATATCTGCCGTCCCGGAGGGAATATCTGCGCCGTGCGGTATTCCTCATGCACGAATTTCGTCAAATTCAAGAAATATTCCTTTTCAAACTCCCCGGCAAGCACCGTCTTCCAACTCGGTTCTATCTTTACGTCCATAAATTATTCTATCGTGTTATTTTGCAAAACTAACAAATCTTTATTACTTTTGCCAACGCATTTTGAAAAAAGCACCCATAGTTCAATGGATAGAATATCGGATTCCGGTTCCGACGATTGGGGTTCGACTCCCCATGGGTGTACAAAGAAAAACGCTAACAAACTCATCACAAGTTGTTAGCGTTTTTCATTTTGTCCCGTTCTCAATCTAAAAGCATATTCATCCATTTCTGTCATTCCCATGGAAAAACGGAACACTTATTCCATCCTTTCGCTCTGTTTGCATTGGAATTAAATTTCCAATTTTGCAGAAAAAATAAATTCTATGGTTAGAAAAGCGACGAAACAATTGCTTGAAATAGATTTTAACGACATTGACAACTTGCCTTGTTTTGAACAGAAGAATGACTTGTTCATAAAAGACAACTTTGTTTTTATTGACAATTTGAACTATTACTCCGACAAGCAGATATTCCCGAATGTCATCAAATTGAAAAAGATGTTCTGCCTGTTATTCTGCGAAACCGGCTTTTGCCAATTCTCCAACAATGAGCAAGTATTCCATTTGACAAGTGGTAATTTCTTCTATTGTCTGCCCGGGTTTCTTTTTGACAACCGTAATGCTTCAGAAGATTTTTCTGGCAAACTGCTATGCTTTTCCGAGTCGTTAACAAAAGAATTGCTGATAACCAATCTCGGAATCCTCGATATTGCCATGGCAATTAAAAGTCATCCCATTATTTCCCTTAATTCAAAGGAAACAGAAATCGTGAAAAGCTATTTCCAACTGCTGACACAAATTTTAAGCCGGGGTGAATCACAGAGCATTGAATATGAAGAAATCATACTCCACAGTTTGCTCCAATCCATCCTGTACGAATTTTTTTCCCTGACAAGACGAAAAACCGGGCAGAATACGCAAAGCCAACCTAACAGCGGATTAAAGCAAAGCGAAATTACGCTGAAAAAATTCATGTCGCTTCTTATCAACGACGGTGGGCGCAACCGTTCTGTAACCTATTATGCGGACCAACTGTTTATCTCGCCGAAATATCTGTCATCGCTCATGAAAAAGAATACGGGGCGGACGGCCTTGGACATCATTCGGGAGATTACCATAAAAAATATCAAACAGGACTTACTGTATTCCGAAAAATCCATCAAGGAAATTTCCAACAAATATGATTTCCCCAACATTTCTTTTTTCGGAAAATTCTTCAAGCAACAAATGGGTATTTCCCCTCGACAATATAGAAATCAAAACAAAGAACAATTATCGACAGACACAAACTCTAAAACTGATTCACAGTAACCAAGAATCTGATACCGACTTGTGAATACGATAGCGGAAGAACCCTACTTTGGATTCTTCCGCTTGTTTTTTCGTTTAAGTCCCCTAAACAGTGCCGACAGCAACGGGGTTTCACTAACTGCCGCATACAGGCGCAACCGCCATGAACCTCGATAGTGCAATCGTCGCATACGGCTGACGACATCGGCAGCAATATCCGTTTTTTTCTGACAAATGCAGTGAGACAGAATGCTGCGCAAATATCTTTCCATAAAATTGCTGCAACGGTTGGCATCCATACCGAACGTCTGCATAAGATCAGTTCTCAACATATATACACGGTAGAGGAAATTCAAAGTTTTTCCATCATCCTCACTGTGACTTACTGATTCACCGGTTCGGTAAACAGCTGTTTCAAGCCGTTCATAACGGAATTCACCTTCACGCAACAACAAAAAAACCAATTGGAAATCCTCACAGGCATACTCCTTGTTGCGGAAAAAGCGTTCATTCTGCACATAGGCTCTACGAAATGCATCATTGCGAAAACAAGCAGCGCCGACAAAAACAAAAGGACAACCTGCCTGATTGAGTAGTTCGTACACATTGTCGTCAAAAGTTGCCCGTTGTGGCTTTTCGACAGGACACCCGCGTTTCTCCCACTGCCGTGTCCACTCGTTGTAGCTACAAAAATCAG
The DNA here is from genome assembly GCA_900548875.1 of uncultured Porphyromonadaceae bacterium. GTDB lineage: Bacteria > Bacteroidota > Bacteroidia > Bacteroidales > Muribaculaceae > Limisoma. Next base: position 29,984 of record URMA01000016.1, read on the forward strand.
CATGAACAAGCACCACTTCCGGGTTACGTTCCAAAATGTCGACCTGCCGTTGGAGCTTGTGCGTGTCACACCAATAGTCATCTCCGGCACAATCGGCAATATAAGGCGTCTCTACGCTTAAAAGCGTATCAAAATAATTGTCGATAAGCCCTTTGTTTTTTTCATTGCGCACAAATCTCACCGTTTGCGGGTAACGTTCGGCATAGCTACGGCACACATCGGCCGTTCCGTCTGTCGAACAGTCGTCCACAACAAGTACCTCAAACGGAAAATCACACATTTGCCCGACGGCACTCTCTATGGCCTGCCCCACGAAACGCTCCTGATTATAGGTGAGTATTACCACCGTCACCAACGGTTTTCCTGTTTCTGTCATGCAGATTACGTTTTTAGAAAAAAGCGGAAAAGCAATCCGACGGGGAACTGCATTTTCCGCTTTCTGTATTAAGTTGAACTAAATTATTTCTTAGCCATCACCTTATCCACTTCCTTGTGGAGTTCTTCGCCCTGCAAGCCGCGGAATACGATAGTTCCGTCCGGTGCAAACATGATGATGTGAGGAATGCCCATGATACCGTAAATTTCAGTCGGCTCCTTCTGGCCGTTTACCATAACGTCCCAAGGCAATTCCAAACGCTTGATGGCATCACGTGTATTTTGCGGTTCGTCCCAAACGGCAATACCGATAACCTTAAGTCCCTTACCGTTGTACTTTTTATAGATTTCCTTCAAACCTGCCATTTCACGGATACACGGACCGCACCAGCTTGCCCAGAAGTCAGCCAAAACATATTCGCCTTTGCCTACATAGTCCGACAATTTGGTTGATTTTCCAGTTTCATCCGTAACAGTAAAGTCGGTAAACATCTTGCCCGGAGCCGTGTTTTCAATACTTTCAGCCGCCTTCTTGAAGTTGCCTACACGTTCGGAATTCTTAATCCAGTCGGCAGTACCTTCAAGAGCCTTGTCAAGTTCAGTCTTGCTCAATCCATAAGCATATTCGAGCAAAGCATAATAGCCGGCACCATTATCCTTGTTGGCATTCATCGTTGCCACCACCAAATCCTTGATTGACGAATCAGTTGCCGACATCAGTTCTTCCATTTGAGCTTCCGCCTCTTTTTCGTCCACACCGGAAGCTGTCAGTTTCTCAGCTTTGGCACGGTAGTCGGCCACGATGCTGTCGTAAGCAAGTACATATGCCGTATACTTGTCATTGGTTACAGAACCCTTCACCACACCTTTTTCAGCATCAAGCGTCAGTGTACCCGGCTCAAGAACGAATTTTGCCAAACGCGGACCGTCGGCCATCGACAACACAGCCGGGACTATTGTGTCGGCAACGCCCTTGAATTCAACAACACCGTTTGTCACCACAGCACTGTCGAGAGTGTTTCCATTGTCATAATTCTTCAAATAAACAGTCTTGCCGTTCAAGGTAGTATCCTGCAGCGTACCTGTAAGAGTATAACTGCCCGTTTCGCCACCGCAAGCAACAAGCATTGCCGCTGCACCAAATGCAAAAAGTAGTTTTTTCATATCCTTAAATAGTTTAATTAACAAATCGCTTCCAACAGTATTTCCCGCCTTTGGCGCACTGTCGGCACACAAAGAAACAAAATATCTGCCAATCCTCAAAACATTATGTCCTACCATTGCGAATTTCTAACATTTTACCACACATTTCTACGATTTGTGCAGAAATTTCGTTAAATTTGCAGTATACTCTAAACTTGGACAAGTATGCACATTAATAAAATTCTTGAAAATTCCATCCGCAAGAACTGGGAGGAACTTGCTCTGACGGATTTTAATGGAATCTCTCTGCAATATCGGGATATTGCACGAAAAATTGCAAAACTGCATCTTCTGTTCGAAAATGCAGGCATTCAAAAAGGGGACAAAATCGCCCTCTGCGGTAAAAACAGCACCCAATGGTCGGTAGCGTTTCTCGCTTCGCTCACCTACGGAGCTGTTCCCGTTCCCATCCTTCATGAATTCAAGCCCGACAACATCCACCACATCGTGAACCATTCCGATGCGCGCCTGTTGTTTGTCGACACTGCGATATGGGAAAACCTCAACGCCGACACCATGCCGGCAATCGACGCTTTCTTCAACATTTTCGACTTCAGCCTATTGCTGTCAAGAAAAGAAAGCATCACACATGCACGCCAGAACCTCAATGCCATTTTCGGCATGAAATATCCGGAACGCTTCACCCGCGAAGATGTCGTGTACTGCGAACCAGATCCGGAATCACTGGCCGTAATCAACTATACATCCGGTTCTACAGGATTCTCAAAAGGGGTAATGATTCCCTACCGTGCCATCACGTCAAATATCGAGTTCGCTCTAAGCAAACTTTCATTCCTGGGCCCGGGCGACGGCATCATCTGTATGCTTCCGCTGGCACACATGTACGGTCTTGTTGTGGAAATGATACATCCGCTTACCAAAGGTTGCCATGTCTATTTCCTTACTCGCGTTCCGTCGCCGAAGGTTATCATCGATGCCTTTGCCACCGTCAAGCCACGACTCATCATCGCCGTGCCGCTTATCATTGAGAAAATCATCAAGACTAAGATATTCCCGCTGCTCGAAAAGCCTCACATGCGCCTGCTGATGACGATGCCGTTTGTCAACGACCATCTGCTGGGCAAAATCAAGGCAAAACTTTCGGAAACATTCGGCGGACAGCTTCATGAAATGATTATCGGTGGAGCGGCTTTGAACAAGGATGTGGAACGCTTCCTTCGCAAAATCGAGTTTCCCTACACCGTAGGCTACGGAATGACCGAGTGTGCGCCGCTTATCTCCTACGCAGGACACGAAATAAACCGCACCGGCTCCTGCGGTCTGCTTGTCGACCGCATGCAGATGAAGGTCAATTCCCCGGATCCGAAAAATATTGCCGGCGAACTGATTGTGGCAGGGGCAAACGTGATGCTTGGCTACTACAAGAACGAAGAAGCCACCGAAGAGGCTTTGCGCGACGGCTGGCTCTACACCGGCGACCTTTGCAATGTGGACGAGGACGGTTTCATCTATATCCGCGGACGCAACAAGAACATGATTCTCGGCCCGTCGGGACAGAACATCTATCCGGAAGAAATCGAACAGAAGCTCAACAATATGCCTTACGTCTGCGAATCGCTCGTGGTGGAACAAGGCGGCAAGCTGATCGCGCTGATTTATCCGGACCTCGAGAATGCGCAGTCACAGCACATCCCCGACAGCGAAATTCCAAAGATAATGAACGAAAACATCGCTGCCCTCAACAAGGAACTCCCGGCATACTCACAGATTGCAGGACTGAAACTGTACAGCGAAGAATTCGAGAAAACACCAAAACGATCCATCAAGCGTTATCTCTACCAGCATCAATAAAAACCAGATTGATATATCAAAAACGGATACAGCCACGCGGTTGTATCCGTTTTTTCATTCTTTGAGTTATTATAGTTTACAGACCGCTCTATACGCTAACATAATTTATTTTAGACAGAAGAACACAAAAACATAAAGACTGTTTTTTCAATCGTATGTCATCCGATTAAGCCGGTTGATGCTTTCCCCCAAATTATATCCTTATGTTCTTCTGTCTAAAATATAAATATATGATAATCGCTGCGTTAGCTTTTCTTCCCATAAGATAGGGGAAGTGGCCGCAGGCCAAAGGGGTATGAACACTATCTATGGGTTATGGGTTAGAGATTATGGGTTAGAGATTCGGGAGAATCTGTAAACATCAAAACCATAACCTCTAACCGATAACCCCTAACCTAAAAAGAAAGCAAGCCGCCGCTTGCGCGACAGCTTGCCCTGTATGTATTGTTTCTGTGTAGACCGGATTATTTCACCACTACTTTCTGAACCTTGTTACCAACGCGAACAATGTAAAGACCGTTAGTCAAAGCGATTTCAGTCTTGCCGTTCACAGCTTCAGCAGCAACCTGCTTACCGTCGGCAGTGTAAATCTGAGCAACGCCTTCAGCGCCCTCAACTACCACACAACCCGCAGCAGCATAAACCTTCACACCGTCACCGACTACGCTTTCAACGCCTGACAGCGGTGCGCTTGTAAAGCTAACTTTAATTGGCATCTCCATTTCAGGAGTATTGTTTGGATAATCCTGATACCAAATTACATCAACATCCATCTTTACATCGCTACCTATGATTGTTCCATTCAATACAACCTTTGCATGAATTGCACCACCAAGCAAAGCCATATCTTCAACAGTCCCGGTATAAGAATTTCCACCCTCAACTTTTTCAATTTCGACATTGTCAATACGAATATCTCCAAGAGGGAGAGTTGTCTCTCCAATAGTAATAATCAAATTTGGCAATAAGAAAGTGCAATAACCATTCTGATAGTCTTGAATTTCAATTTTGGACTGAGTGTTTTCCACTACTGTGCTTTCAAGCATTTCTACATTCAAATAGCCATCATACTCATATACAACTGGTTTCAGAAATTGGAAAGTGTAAGTATGAAAATATTCGCCATCGGAATCCACACCCACGTTATTAGAAACTGTCACTTTAACCTGTGCATTATCAGTATCCACAGTAATATCTGTAACCGCCCCTGTCTTTCCTTTAGCTTTTGCTACTACATCTTCTTTAGTAAAATTCAAAGGAGCGTCCACTTCGTAATAATATACATTTTCTTTCAAGTTATCGAAAGGGGTACCTTTAAAAGAAATCGAATCCAAACGAGAATAATATACGAACTCTACATCATCGACCAAAAGGGTTGTATTTTCTTTTAGGTTTCCACGAGTCCAATAGTCACCGGCTGAAATAATCACATTCATCATAGTTGGGTCTCCTGCTCCTTCTACATAAGTTAAAGGGACTTCTATTTCCTGCCATTCATTATTGGTTGATTTGAAAGAATATTCACAGCGGGCAACCAATTTACCATCTCCGGTAACAGGATTCTTTTGAGGATCTAATTTATCACCTAAAATTGCACGGTCCACATTAGATTTATCTTCTGATTTCTTCAAATCTACACTTCCAATTTTTGAAGAGAACGAACCATTCCAAAGGTATGCAATTATATAAGAATTTTCATCATTTGTGTCCGTCCTTTTAAACTGTCCCTTAATGGCATCCGGTTTTGATGTAAATCCAACACCTCCAAAAGTGCCGCCATCACAATTGCTTACATTAAATTCCGCATGAACCCATGGCGTTCCCAATGTCAAATAACCTGGGGCAGTAGAACCAGCAATACCTGGTATACCTACGAACAAGTTTTGCAACTGTGCACACGCAGATCCATCTTCAGCAACTCCTTTTTTGATCAATTCTTTACTAACTGACATGAGAACTTTTTGATTCACACTGGAACCATTCCAATCTTTGGGTTCAACACCTGGACGCTGACGATATCCTGTATTATCGTCCATTCCATACGTCTCTCCACACGCTGTTTTCCAATCCTCAAACCCGACATTCGGGAGTTGTTGGGCATTAGCCATCATTCCGGCAGATGCCAACATCATTGCGCATGTTGCGCTTAAAATTTTCTTCATAATGTTTTTAATATTAAGTGTTTAGTTTTTATTAATCGTTTATTAAACCATGTTTAAAAAAATCGTACAAAGGTAGAAAAAAAAACAAATATGTCCAATTCCTTTCCAACAAATAAGCCACAAATAAGCCACAATTTGGGCTAAATGGGAAGAATAAAAAATAATAGCAGACCGCCAATCGACAATCTGCTATTATTCATATACTGTTCTAACAATGTTATTTCACTACAACTTTTACAGACTTAGCACCTGTACGAACAATGTAAAGCCCCTTAGCCAATGCAACCTCAGCATTTCCAGCTACTTGAGCAGACTTAACCAAACGGCCAGTGAAATCGAAAACTTCAACTACACCTTCAAAACCGTTTACTACAACCACACCATTTGCGCCATATACAGAAGACTGAACAGCAACATCTGCAATACCGGCTTGCTCTTTAGCACCCTTGAACCATACATGAATTGGCATAATAGCTGGAGATTCGCCTGCAGCAGCCTTCCAAATTACCGGAATATGCATATCCAAAGCTCCATCTTGAGTTTCAGTTCCTGTCACAGAGGCATCAGCATAGATAGAAGTACCATTTAAATTAAGAATGATATCTTTTTTAGAGCCTGCATATGATTTCACATTATCTTCAGTTGTAACAACTACATTTTCAACGACAATGTCACCCAAAACTGCCTCCGGTCCCATTGCAAAATTATACAATCCAAAAGTACAAGAAGTACCGTCTTCGTTCATGTCAATATACACTGTCTGATCCGGCAATTCCAACGGTTCTCCAGCGTCTTCGCCTTCACCAAGCTGAATAGTCAATACGCCCTTATAAGCATCGCCCTTAGAAGTTTCTTGAGCATTCACCGTAGCTACCAAAGCTACCAACATAAAAAGAATTGAGTAAATTTTCTTCATACAATTATTATTTTCAAGTTAATACATTTCAAGAAAAATCGCGGCAAAGTTACGCATTATATCGATATTTAAAGCTCCGATATTAATTTTTAACACAAACACGCACAAACCTTGCCCCTGTTGGAAACTAAAAATATCGGCTGTAGAGCTGCTTGTATGCCTCGGTTTCCTGGAGCTGTTCAAGCCAACTGTTCAGGCTGTCGCATAGCTCCTGATTGTCCTTGCGCAGTACCCACGACTGAAACTGGTTGAAGCTGACAGCCGTCGAAATATCGAGCTGCGGATAGTTGGGAATCATCGAGCGGGCAATCTTGTCGCTCACTACGGCATACTCGATTTCGCCCGTCGCCACCATTATCAGCAACTGTTCCTGCCCATATGTTGCCTCTTCTTTCACGATAATCGAATCACCGATTTCCCGCTCCAGATTGTCGATACGCGTTGCCACCGGCGAACCTTTTACCACCCACAATGTCTTTCCGGCAATGTCGAGCTGCGAACGTACCGTCTTGTTGCCCAAAGAGTCCTTTTTCTGTACCAGTACCTGACGGTCGAGATAAATCGGGTCGGACGACAGATAGCGCGCCTTGAAGTCGGTCGTGGCAGGCACCCGAGCCGCCACAATGTCGTAGTTGCCCTCGTCGAGCATGCGCAAACTCTCGTCAAGCGACACAACAGGGTGCAGCTTGATGTCGATGCCTTTATAACGGGATATGAGCAGAAGTAAATCGTGATTGAAACCGCCGAGCGTGTCGTCGTAGGTATAAAGCGACAACGGCGAATATTCGATGGCCACATCGAGCGTGTCGCCCTGACTTTTCACAAAACCGTCGGGAGCCGCCTGCGAACAGCGGTTCAGCCACACCATCATGCCGACTGCCACAACAAGCAGCCCCACGTATACCGTCATTTTCGGTTTCAAAAGCATCGGATTCTTCATAACTGGCTGTATTGATGAAAAAACGGAAAACCTTAGTTGGCAAAATCAACCGAAACGCCCAACTGGAATCGGCTCGGATTGATAGGATAATGGAGCGCACTGAAATAATCGCTGCCGCCAAACAGTCCACGGTTAGCATGCGAATAGAGCACATAGAAGCGTGTCTTGTAGAGCTTCATGTTGATATAGGCATTCATCATCGGATAGTTGCCCAATTTCTTTTCCTGCTGCGTGTGGAACATCATCGTGGCAGGCTGATAGGCCGGGGCATAATATTTCGTGTAATAGTTGCAGTCAATGCCCAACTGCACATGCAGCACTTTTGCTATGCGGAACAGCACAAACATATTGGAATACACCGCCAGCTTGGGCAACGACAGCACCCGTTCGTTGGTCGAGGTCTGATAGGTAACACGGTTGTTCCAGTTGAAAATGCCGAACCGCAGCTTCTGGTCGATAGCGGCACTCACCACCTGAATGTTGCCGCCCTCCTGCGTAGGCAACGCCTGATCGTTGAAATACAGATAATTCTGAATATTTTCCACACCTGCCGTCAGCGTTGTCCCCGTATGGGGCACATCCAGCACGCCGCCCAACCGCAGACGCCGTTCCTTGCCGAAATCGTTCTTCCAGGCAAAATGGTTGGAAATATAGTTGTTGTAGAGGAACGGAGCTTCAATATTCTTGAAAAAGCCCTCGCCGGTAATCGTCACGGAATCGCCGAGGAGTTTGAAACGGGTCGACACTTTTCCGGAAATATCCAAATCGCCCGCCACCGGTCCGACCAATCCGAACTGTGCCGTGGCGGAATAGGTCAGCAGCGAGCCGCGCTGTTTCGTCAGCTGTCCGCCCACCCACACGAGATGCTGCGTCGTAACCGGCGCAAGCGAAATATCGGGGAACGGGGTCAGTCCCTCCGGCTTATAGGTGGAAGTGAGCATCGTATCGGTAGTTTGCGTATAGCGGCGCACTTCGTGAGTGGCATATCCCGACAGTCCGAACTTGGCATATTTGTTGAAACCTTCGAGCAGGGAAATACCCACGGTGTTTCGCACACGCCAATACTTCGTTTCGTCCTCCGTACGGTCGAGCGACAGATAGGTATTGTCGAAAAATCCGCTTTCCGTCGAACTGCCGTCCTCTTCCACAAACTTATGTGTGTTGTTCTTATAATCAAAAGTCCATATAAAGCTCATCACCGGCACATAAGTGGTAATCGTGTCGGTTTTCGTAATTTTTTCATCGTAGAAACCCACTTTGTAGCGGTGGTTCATATAGAATTCCGATCCGCGCACACGGGAAAAGGCAGTGTTCAGATTTACAGGAATAGACTTGGCGTCGATTTCCGACACACCCCCCTGCACTTCTGCCGGGTCGAGAATATACAGGTCGTCGGTGATACCGCCGTTTTCCATGTTGACCGAATTGAAGCTGTTGAACATGGTCTGGAGTTCATAGCGGTCGCTGATATAGGATGCCGAAGCCCCCCACGTAAAGTTTTTCAGCGCCTGACGGTCGTAACCGCCTTTGGAATACAGATAGTCGAGCAAAGCACCGAACTGGAGCTTCTTCCCGGCATTGCCCGAGAACACGCCCTTCAGGCGGTCCTGATTGGAATCATTGCCGCCACCGAAATTGTAGGAAAGCAACGTCATCGGAATCCGAGTGTTGTAATACACCTGCTTTTCAGGAGTATACAGCCACGGATCCAACATATCGGTGAACATGAATTCCGTGCGTTCGGGACGTTGGAAATAGATATTGTTGATGCCCGACGCGCCCAAATTTCCGGTAGTGGCATAAGCATCGGATGTCAGCGCCGGAATAGACTGCTGACAGTAGTTATAGAGCAGCGTGTCGATAGTAGAAGGCTCATGAAGTCCGAGCGGCTGTGTTGCCACCCAGGCATACGAAGGAGCCAACTGTTGCTTTTTCTGGGCATACACTCCCGCGAGCGAAGCCAGCACGACACAAATGATATATAATGTCAAACGTTTCATCGGGGCAAAGATAGCGAAAGGTGAGCGGAGAAAAAAATAATGAAACTTGTTTCAATTATTTTTTTCTCCCGAACCGCATCTTATATTATCCAAAGATAGCGAAAAGTGAGCGCAGAGGCAAATGAAAACAGAGTTTTCAAATTTGACTATGCCGAACCACATCCTGTCTTATCAAAAGATACACTAAAGTTAATTTTCGCCAGAAGAACAAAAAGACAAAATTTGGGGAACGCTCTCAAAGACTATCCTCTATAAGACAGATAATAAAAGCCGGAAGCAAAGGCATTGCCAAACGATATTTTCACTAAACGTTGGGACACACCCCGGTGTGTCCGACTACCGACAACCGCACTTTTGTTTCATCCAAAAAACAAGACTCTGCACGCCCAGCCTTCAATGGCTTTCGGCATGCAGAGCCTTCCTCCCTAATATTTTTTCAAACTACTATTACTACAGTTTCAGTTTCAACGAAACGCCTTCCTTGCTTTCATTGTTGGCGCAGTCGAGAGCTGTCACCACATAGGTATATTCACCTTTCACGTCAGCCGGCACTACATATTCCGGCTTATAGGTTACGCACTGAATGGCTGCGGCATTTTCCAAATCGCATTTTTCACCTTTGGCAAAACGATAGACCACGTATGAGCGCGCTTCCTGCATCGGGCTGTCGGCCTTCGGAGCTGACCAGTTCAAAGTGCGACCGTCAGCTTTGAGGTTACGCACCTTTTCCGGTGCAACATTGTCGATCCACGGATAGTTTGGCACAAGTGCGATAGTCGACTGCTGACGAGTTGCCAAAGAATCGGCAATGCCTTTGTAGTTCTTTGTCAACGAATAGCCCGGCCACCAGCAGTTACCTTGAATGTTAGGCAATTCTCGGGTCAAACGGATTTTATGGTCAAGCTGTGTAGGATTCTTTGACGGAGCCAAATCCGGCATATCCATTGTTTTCTCGATTGCCTGACCGATATACATATGTCGGCCGTTGGCATTGTCGTTCCACCAATAAGCCAGTTTTTCGGAAGAAGCCACTTTCTTTTCAAGTTCCCAGTAAAGCTGCGGCAACATATAGTCTACCCAGCCCTGTTCTGTCCAAAGAAGCACATCGGCATAAAGCGCATCGTAGTTCTGCAAACCGTTAGTATCACTACCGCGAGGGTCGCTCGTCTTGTTACGCCAGATACCGAACGGACTGATACCCAAACGCACCCATGGTTTCGTTGAAGCGATCACCTTATGCAGCCCTTCAATCAACAGGTCAACATTCTGACGACGCCAGTCGCCGCGGTCCATGCCCTTTCCGTATTTTTTATACGATTTGTCGTCAGGAAAATCCTTTCCAGTCACCGGATAAGGGTAAAAATAGTCGTCCATGTGAATGGCATCGACATCGTAACGGGTCACGATATCCTTCACAACATCTTCAATGAACTTGCGGTTTTCAGGCAATCCCGGGTCAAAATACATTTTTCCGTCAGCATAAGTGACGAAGCGTTCCGGGTACTTATAGTAGATGTGGTTGGCAGGTAATTTTTCATTCTTGGAAGTAGTAACGCGATACGGATTCAGCCATGCATGGAGTTCCATGCCGCGCGCATGCGATTCTTCAATCATAAACTGCAAAGGGTCCCAATAAGGCGACGGAGCTTGTCCGGCTGTACCTGTCAGGAAACGGCTCCACGGTTCCAGCTCTGAAGCATAGAAAGCGTCGGCACTCGGACGCACCTGAAACACAACTGCATTGCAGCCGGCAGCTTTCAATTTGTCAAGCTGGTCACGCAAATAAGCCTGCGTTTCAGCAGGATTCATTTTTGCATATTGTCCCTGATGGACAGTATGCACCCACGCACCACGAAATTCTCTTTTCGGATTGGCAGCAAACGACGGTAGGGCAAGTGTAATTGCCAGCATCGAAGCTAATAAGCTCTTTTTTATCATTCTGTTTTATGGTTTTTGTTGATTCGGTTAGCTAAATTACTACATTCGTCAAGAGTCCGCGAATTTTGAAATATTTTTTAATATTCTTTCAGTAAAATTCAAAAGCATACACTTTCAAGGTCAGGCCCACTACGGCAGCAACAGCAAAATTAGCCCCTATTGATGACAAAAGAGCCCATCTTTACCCGCTTAAAAGTTGCAACACCAATAAGAAATGACTTATTTTGCATCATAATATTCCCCTATATGCAGACACGATTTTTATACACCATACTCAGTCTCGCAGCCCTGCTTCTGACAACTACCGGATGCCACAACGACCGCAACATCCTAATAACCGGCTACGGCGACCTGAACTTCACCATTCATGCCGACACGGTAGCCAAAGGCATTGCCGGAGCTGAAGATTTGAGCATTCCGCAACCCGATATCGAACAGTTTGAAATCACGGCATCCAACACCATCACGGGATACACCAAAACGTGGAAAACGATTGAGGAATTTGAAGCGTCCCACCGGAAAGTGCCGGTCGGCACCTACATATTTTCCGCTTCTATGGGTAAAATGGAAGAAGAAGGCTTCGACATGCTGTCGTTTTATGGGGAAAGCAGCGCTACGGTCTACGACGACATGCTGACCGACGTCACGCTGGACTGCAAGATAGACAATGCCCTCGTTTCCTCCGCAATTTCGGAAGCCGCTGTCAATGAGTTTAAAGACATCAGCCTGCGGATGAAATCGACAAAAGGCATCTATATCGGCTTCAGTCCCGACGAACATCGTGCCGCCTATATCCGTCCCGGAACCATTCAGGGAGAAGTCACCCTGACCAACCAGGAAGGAAAAACAATCACGATTTGTCCGATAGAAATCAGCAACGCCCAAGTTAGCGAGCACTACTGCGTCAGAACCGACATAGCCGAAACCGCGGAAGGAAAAGCTCTGACATTCGTCTACGACGAGGCGACTCTCGCCAACCCGGCCACAGTGCCTATCAACGACGACCTCTTTAATGCCACGCCTCCCGAAATCAAAACCATTGGATTTACCAACAACGACCCTATCACGATATTGGAAAGCGAAAGTCCGCAACAGGCCGTCAGATGTGAAATCTCGGCACCGAACGGATTGAAAAGCATACGCCTTACGGCCCTTTCCGAGACACTCTACAAAAACGACATCAGTCAGGAAATAGAACTGGTGGGCAAAGACTTGCCCATTCTGAAAGAACATGGATTCGTTATCGAAGGCAACGAGGAGAATTCCACAAAGGCCGTGATCGACTTTACGGACATGATCCCGGAACTGTCGGCCAAATCCAACGAAGCGGCCACCCACTATTTTATCCTTCAGGCAAAAGACCGCTACGGAATGCTTGCCAACGAACCGTCGGTGCTGGCAATAACAACGAATCCGGTCAAACTGCTGATGGATATGCCGACACCCGTCGGTTTCGACGCTACGACGGCCAACATAAAACTGTCGTACAATGGAACGAATCTTGAGCGTTTTGTAAAAATTCAATACCAGGTCAATCAGGATGGTGTATGGCAGGAAGCAACACCTACGGCCATCAAGCAGGAAGGCAACACCTACACCCTCACTGTTCCCATACCGGAAGGCGACAATCACATCGAGTTCCGTGCCAGCTATAAAAATGGGAGAAGGACATCGAACATCGTCACGCTGCAAAGAATAATACCAGATTTTACGGCCTATTGTGGCAGTGAAAACATTTGGCCGTCGAAGGCCGACATCCTGATATGGAGTGCAGACAACAGTAAAATCATTCCTTACCTTTCCGTATATGTGAAGGAACAGAACGGAGAATTCCACCCGGCCGTTGTGGAACGTGTCACGGAAGAAGGACGTATCACGGTTTCCACCCTCATGCCGTCGACTTCCTATACCATAAAAATCATGGCAGGCATCGGTTCAACCACGTCAAAGGAACAGTCGTTCGACATCACTACGGAAGCTGCCCTCCAGCTACCCAACCCAAGTTTCGAGGACAACAAGACGACTATCGACATTTCCACTATCAACTGTGGCGGAAAATACTCGAACCTGGCAAGCTGGATGCCTATCTACAACACGACATCCATAAAAGTGAACGAGCCGAAAGAATGGACGAGTGTCAACACCAAGACCTGCTCGAGCTATACACAGCCGGAAAACACGTGGTTCAAAGTACCTACCACGGAAATCGTACGCAAGGGCTACGAAGGCGCTTACGCCGTCAAGCTGCGAAATGCGGCCTGGGACCTTCACGGAGAGGAACCGCCGCGCGATGCCCGCACCGACCGCGAATACTACAGCCGGAATGCGCCTGAATTCAGCTACCGCTCAGCCGGAAAACTTTTCCTCGGAAGCTACACGTTCTATCCCGACGGACGGGAGGAATACAAAATCGGCTATCCGTTCACATCCCGTCCGACAGCCATCCAAGGCATGTATTCCTACATTCAGGACAATCAGGACCTGACAGAAAACGGTCTTGTCAGCATACAGATGATACGCGAAGAATACGGACAGGAATATGTCATCGGCGAAGGCAAAGGACTGCTGAAGCCCTCGACGTCGTTCACACGTTTTGTCGTGCCCATTACCTACTCCGTACGCAACAAGAATGCGACGAAAATGAAACTGCTCATTTCGTCGTCATGCTACGCATCCGAAAACCAGGAAGAAGAAACAAAGGCTATCAAGACGACCAACTATCTGGAAAAAGGCATCTCGACGGGAGCGGAACTGACCGTCGACGACTTGATTCTGCTGTATGAATAAACCATAGGTCATGACGGAACAAATAATCGAACATACAGGCGTTGTAGTGAAAGTGACTGACAGAAACTATCTGGTGGCTATCGAAAGCGAGCAGAAATGCGAAGGCTGTGCCGCCGCGTTCCTCTGCAACCGCGACAACGACAACCGCCAACTGATAGCCCGCAACCGTAAAATGCCCGTCCTTGCCATCGGCGACCGCATCAGCATTTCCATATCATCGGCCCTCACATGGAAAGCGATTCTCTACGGTATCGTTGTTCCGCTTCTCTTGCTGCTCGCAGTCGTTGTAGTCGTATCCGTCACGACCGGCAACGACGGAATCGCCAGCCTTGCCGGACTTGCCGCCGTAGGCCTCTACTACTTCACAGCCTACCGCCTGTCGCTCTTCACTCATGCCCGATACAGCGTCACTGTTTCAAAAATTGACCGGAAACAGAAATAACTGAAGGAACGAATCCCCTCATCAATTCATAAACAAAAGGCCGGCTTCTGAGAAACCGGCCTTGATTTAATTGTATCTAACTATTTAAAACAAATATCTGAAAGTGAAGGCAAACGAATCTTGCAGACGGAAACGGAACTCACTTGTTTTGATATCATATTTCGGATTTCCAGTCGGCACATCCTTCAGCTTGTCGTTTACATACGCAATGTTTCCGCATGTGATGCCCAAACCTACATGTTCCGTCGGACGGAATTCAAAATTCAACACATTCACACCAACTTCAAAGCGGTTGTAACCTCTTTTATAAGTAGTGTTTTTGTCCAGGTCCGATTTGACGTTACCAAATTTCAAGCCTATGTAAAGTTCCGGATTGTAGTAGAACTTGTCCGACAATTTCACATAGTAGTACATGGAAGGACGGAACACCATTACATTCGTACGGTCATACAGGTTATCTTCCACATCGGTCAGCGACTTTCCGAATTCATAACCGATTCCGGCACCAACCGCGATTTCATCTGTCACAAAGTAATGAATCGACGGAATGATATTGAAATCCGTCTGTTTGTCACGCACTTGAGTTACATTCTCATAAGCATAGCTGGTTTTTGAAGTTGATATGCCAAATGTACCTCCAACCATCCATACTCCGGCATTCTGTGCCATAGCCACGGCTCCTGTCATGACAAAAGCCAGCAGCAAAAACAATTGTTTTTTCATATAATATAAAATTTATGAATTTGTATTTACAAATATATCATCAATTCTGATGCTGTCAAAATTTTAGCATTTATTTTTTCAGAAAAGACATTTGACAATCAGAACGAAAAAAATATGCTGCTTACCCCCTTTTCCAACATTACGATGAAAATATCCCCTGCATAAATAGTTTTTCTCGACACATTAATGTACATTTCCTCTAAGAAAGAACCAGAACTTAACTATCATTATGAGTGAAAATGAG
>URMA01000017.1 GCA_900548875.1 uncultured Porphyromonadaceae bacterium
CCAGCCGGTAAATCCGGCACGGCGCATGATGTCGAGCATTTCCTCTCCCTGAGGCACTGCCGCTATGCTTTCCGGCAGATAGCTGTAGGCTCGCGTGTTCTTCGACACCAACCGCCCCACAAACGGAATCAGATAGCGCGTATAGAAGCGATAGAACGCCAGACACAAGGGGTTGCGCGGCGTCGACAGTTCGATGACACACAGCACGCCGCCCTTCGACAGCACACGGAACATTTCGGCATATCCCTGCTCCAGATGTTCGAAATTACGGACTCCGTAGGCCACCGTAACGGCATCGAACGTACCCTCGCCGTATTTCAGCGCCAGACAGTCGCCCACTTCAAAGTCGATGACCGAAGCCAGCCCGGCAGTCTTTGCCTTCTCACGGGCAATGGCAAGCATTCCCTCCGACAGGTCAATGCCCGAAATGCGTTCCGGCTTCAGCTTCCGGTAAAGCAGCAGAGCCAGGTCGCCCGTACCCGTCGCCACGTCGAGAATCGACTTTACGCCATATTTTTTCAGTTTGGCGACAGCCTTGCGACGCCAAATCTTGTCAATGCCGAAAGTCATGGCACGGTTCATAAAGTCGTAGGCAGGCGCTATCGAGTCAAACATTTCACGCACCTGCTCCGTCTTGCTCTCCGAACTTCCGTAAGGAGTGATTTTTTCTGCCTTATAGTCCATTGGTTAAAAACAAATTTCCGGCTCTCCGCCCAACGTGAACGGGAAAGCCGGAAACAATGTCAAATTATATTATTTCTTCAAAGAGTTCAAATATTCTGTCACATTCTTTTCGATACGTGCCTTGATGTCACCGTCTTCCTTCTTTTCAAACTTCAGACCTGTGATGTGTTCATAAAGTTCGATATAGCGGTTGGAAACCGATTCGCAGTATTCGTCGGTCATTTCCGGCACCTGTTGTCCGGCCTTACCCATGAAACCGTGTTCGATGAGCCACTGACGCACGAATTCCTTTGAAAGCTGACGTTGCGGTTCGCCTTTTTCAAAGCGTTCTTCGTAACCTTCAGCATAGAAGTAGCGTGAAGAGTCCGGAGTGTGGATTTCATCAATCAGATAAACCTTACCGTCGCGCTTACCGAATTCATATTTAGTATCGACAAGAATCAGGCCCTTTTCAGCCGCCATCTTCGAGCCGCGTTCAAACAAGGCACGAGTGTAGCGTTCCATTGTTTCGTAGTCTTCTTTCGAAACGATGCCCTGGGCAATGATTTCTTCTTTGGAGATATTTTCGTCGTGTCCGGCTTCAGCCTTCGTAGTCGGAGTGATGATTGGTTCCGGGAACTTCTGGTTTTCCTTCATGCCTTCCGGAAGTTTCACGCCGCAAAGCTCACGGCAACCGGCGGCATATTCGCGCCATGCACTACCCGTCAGATAACCGCGGATAATCATTTCCACGCGGAAACCTTCACATTTCAAACCCACAGTCACCATCGGGTCCGGAGTAGCCAGTTTCCAGTTCGGAACGATGTCGGCCGTTGCATCAAGGAATGTAGCCGCAATCTGGTTCAGCACCTGACCTTTGAAAGGAATACCTTTCGGCAGAATAACGTCGAAAGCGGAAATACGGTCAGTGGCCACCATTACCATCAAGTCGTCGTTGATATTGTAAACGTCGCGCACTTTGCCGTGATAAACGCTCACCTGTCCCGGAAAATTGAAATCTGTTTTTACTAATGTCTTTGCCATAGCTTTTTATGTTTTAAATAAAATTCATTTGTCGTTTTTTTCCGCCGCCCGTTTTTCAGCTTCCTCCTTACGGAGCGCCTTCATTTCCTCGTCGTGCTTCTCGTAGGCTTCCACGATGCGCTGAACAAGGTGGTGACGCACAATGTCCTTCTTGTCGAACTGCACCCTGCCGATTCCCGGCACGTCGCGAAGCACCTTCAATGCCTGCACCAGTCCCGACACTTGCGAGTGGGGAAGGTCGATTTGTGTGATGTCGCCCGTAATGATCATCTTGGCATTCAGACCCAGACGGGTAAGAAACATTTTGATTTGGTGGGTGGTCGTGTTCTGCGCCTCGTCGAGAATAATGACAGCCTCGCTCAGCGTACGTCCGCGCATGAAAGCCAGCGGCGCAATCTGTATGACATTGGTTTCCATATATTCGCGCAGCTTGTTGGCAGGAATCATGTCCTCCAATGCATCGTAGAGCGGCTGCAAGTAAGGGTCAATCTTGTCCTTCATATCACCCGGAAGGAATCCGAGCTTTTCGCCCGCCTCGACAGCCGGACGCGAAAGAATAATCTTGCGCACTTCCCTGTTTTTCAAGGCTCTGACAGCAAGGGCAATCGCCACGTAGGTTTTTCCCGTACCGGCAGGACCGAGAGCAAATGTCAGGTCGTTTTCCTGAAAAGCCTTCACCAGTTTCTGCTGGTTGGCAGAGCGTCCCTGGATGGGCTTTCCGTTCACGCCGTAGATGATAACGTCGTCCATTTTCAACTCTTTGGGCGGCTTGCCTTTCACCACGTCGAGAATGACCTCCTCGCCCAAACGGTTGTACTTCACGCAATAGTCTTCCAGTTCTTTGATTTTCTTCTCGAATTCGGCAGTTTCTTCTTCATCGCCCAACGCCTTGATGAGAGACCCGCGGGCTGCAATACGCAACTTCGGGAACAGGCTGCGGATGAGTTGCATGTTTGAATTGTTCACACCGTAGAAAATCACCGGGTCAACATTATCTATTACTACTATTCTTTCTATCATATATGAAAAAGTTGCCACAAAATTACGAATACTCCGTGAATTTTCCTTGCAAATCCACGGTAAAATTACGCGCCATTTTTCTTGTAGCCGCATCCTACATTCACTACTTTTGTAAAAGCTAAACAAACGGATATGGAATTTCGGACAAAAATAGAACTGCAACGCTTTCAGCCTGCCATCGGGCACAATGAAAAAATCATGATGCTCGGCTCGTGTTTCACGGAAAACATCGGCGAAAGGCTGACGCGGGGCATGTTTGACGTCGACATCAATCCGTTCGGCACGCTCTATAATCCGGCAAGCATAGCCCAATCGGTCGACAGACTGCTGGAGGGACGCGAGTTTGCGAAGGAAGAGCTGTTCGAATATCAGGGCACATGGCACAGTTTCGCCCACCACTCGCGCTTTTCAAGCAGCAACCCTGACACGGCTCTGGAACGCATCAACGAGCGGTTCCACAAGGCTGCGGACAACCTTCTCCAGGCACGCCATCTGATTGTCACATTCGGCACGGCATTCGTGTTTTCACTGGAAGAAAATGGAGAAATCGTGGCCAACTGCCACAAACTGCCGGCGGCACGCTTCCGCCGTACTCGGCTCTCTGTCGATGAAATTGTCGAAACATGGACCGCCCTGCTCCATCGTCTGCTGAAAGTCAATCCCGATTTATACGTCACGTTTACGGTCAGCCCAATCCGTCATCTTGCCGACGGAGCACACGGCAACCAGCTCAGCAAATCAACGCTTCTACTTGCCGTCGACCGCCTTACGGAAGCCATTCCGCAATGCCGTTATTTCCCGTCGTACGAAATCCAGTTGGACGAACTTCGCGACTACCGCTTCTATGCTGCCGACATGACTCACCCCTCGGAAGTATCCGTCGACTATATCTATACCCGTTTTTCCGAAGCCTGCTTTTCCGACTCGGCACGACAAGCGGCCGCCGACTGCGAAAAACTCTACCGCCAACTGCACCATCGTCCGCTCACGGACAATGCCGAAGCCATAGCGCGCTTTCAGGCATCTACCGAAAAACTGCGCCGACAGCTTCTCGACAGATACCCATATCTGAACATCTAATAAGAAGTCTTTTCCATCACGCCATCCTCGTCACTCAACAGCTTGTAAAACACCGGATTGCGCAGTATTTCATCAATAGCATACCGCTTGCCGTCGACAAGCACATAACGGCAAAACAGCCGTACACTGTGACTGTAGTCCACATAACGGTCGTGATGCACACCGCTCAGCGGCTGAATGGATTTTCCGTCGGGATAGTGCCAACCATAGATAAACACCCGGCCGCCTTCCGTCAGACGGTTGGTGATGACAATGTCCTTCTTATGGCCTGTAATCAGTGCCGACAAAGGCATTCCCACTGAATCGCGGGAGGCTTCAATCAATCGGTTATGTTCGGCAAAGACCGGAATGGTTATCATCGTCATATCGGGAGTCATCGGGTGAGGCATCAACTTGACAACACTATGACGTGCCACCAAATCCGACATTTTCCGTGTAGGCAATGTAGCACCAAATACATCGGCTATACGTTGTGCCGTTCCCGGCAACATCGGAATCCGAACAAAATCGGAATCCGAACCGACCGACAACACATCGGGAAGCACCGCCAGTTCTACTATATGGCTCTCGCCAGCCGCATCGCAAAGTGTATCCTTGATGACAACCGCCCGCCGGAATGCATCGGGCATATTTCCTGCCGTCAGTTCGTTGAAAATGGCATTTTCCCGATCGTCCAGCTCCATATTCTCAATCTTTGCCATAAATTCCTGTCCGCCCACGGCATTTTCCTTGCGCGGCGGTATGCGTAATAGCGGCAACTGTTCGACGGCAGGCTGAATGTAGTCGGTATAGGCAGGCTCTCCCCAAAAGCGGTAAGCCTTTTCGCTGTGCTTCGTATCGAAAAGCAGACTATGGATAAACCCGTTTTTCTCCACCAGTACTGTATGATAAATTTCCCGTTTCGGATTCGTTTTCAACAGAAAAAGCACCTGACGGTTACGCGTACGGAACATTTTCATTTCCTCCGTTTCCCGGCTCTCCCATTTCCAGCCCAGGTTTTCCTGCAAATATTGCTGCATCACCTGCGAACGGTACCAGGTTCCACCCGTAGCCGAAACAAACGGCTTTCCGTTGAGCAGAGCATTCACATCGTCGTAGCAAATCACCGCCAGACGATGGTCGTCGGAACGCTTCAGCCATTCTGTGAGTTTCTTGCCATAGCGTTCAGCTTCCCAGTTATAGTTACTGTCGAGAAACACGATACGCTTCACATAGTCGGGAATCGTTTCTGAAGCATCCATAATGGCAAACGGCACATTACCCCCGCCGCTATGTCCGCTCAGTACAACAAACGGCCGGTAATTCTTGAACAGCTCCAGCAGATATTCCGTCAGCTCCTTCAGTTTACCGTCGCCTCCTTCAGTAGTTTTCCGCCAGTTGCCCCAACTTTTCGAAGAGGCCTCCAGATAGACCGTCACCCAGTTATATTCCGGCGACTGTTCACGTACAAAACGAGTCTGCGCACCGATATGCTGAATGGCAAAATGCCAGTCGTCGCCCGGCGCAAGCTGTCGGCCGATGGTCCATTCCGTCGTGTTACCGTTGGGCAATCCGTACAGCACCAGTGCCGTCGGTTTCGTTGCATCGAAATCGTCCACTGCCGGCGCATTGATTTCCACTTTCACGTTCGGTTCATAGTTGAAAGCCGCCACCTGCTCGTCAAAATACGGGCTCGTCACAAATCCCGGCAAAACCACCGGTTCCGAAAAGGCATCCGCCACACCGAAAATCAGCATGGCGGACAATCCCGTTATAAGTTTTCTAAGATAGTTCATTATTCAACAATCAGTTTTAAAGTTTTTCAATACGCTAAGATACAACATTTAATTGTTTTCGATGTAATTTCCCTTTTCGAGATAATAAATGGCTTCTCCCTTGTTACCGTTTTCCAAATCGGTCAGTTCTACTTTGGTTACCGTCATAATCGGACACAACGCCCTTTATTGTTACAGAATCTTTCGACGTTTGTCCACAAGTGAGAGCTCTTCTTTACAGAAGACAGGCTGCGGCTCGGCATAAAAAATCAAGCAACCTTGTTTTTTCTCCGCTCGCCTTGCACTATCTTTGCAGTTGGAAAGGAGCCGCATCCTTCGAGAGGGGAACGGCAGGAAAACAAGAATAGACAAAATGGAATATTCAATACTTGAAATAGCCGACATTCTGGGAGCTAAAATCGACAATTTGCAGAATGCAAGCATAGATACGCTTCTGACGGACTCGCGCTCGCTGACGTATCCGGAAAAGTCGCTTTTTTTCGCTATTCGGACGAAATGCAACGACGGACATAAATTCATCACCCAACTCTACCACAAAGGTGTACGCAACTTTGTGGTAGAAAAATTACCCGAACAAGTTCCGGAAGATGCCAATTTCCTGCAAGTGAAAAGTACGACAGCAGCCCTACAGGAACTGGCGGCCTACCATCGGCGACGTTTCAACATTCCCGTGATTGCCATTACGGGCAGCAGCGGAAAAACTTCGGTCAAGGAATGGCTCTACCAACTTTTACGCGACGACTACAACATCGTTCGCAGTCCACGAAGCTACAATTCGCAAATCGGCGTACCGTTGTCCATCTGGGACATCGACGAGAATACGGAACTTGCCATCATCGAAGCCGGCGTGTCGAAACGCGACGAGATGCAGATTCTGGAACGTATCATTCAACCGACTGTCGTAATCGTCACCAATATCGGCAGCGAACATCAGGAAGGCTTTGCTTCGATTGAGGAGAAATGCGTGGAAAAGCTGCGCCTGTCACGCCATTGCAACAGCATCATCTACAACAACGACGATTCCGTTATCTACAACGGCATTATCGACCTCGCCTACGGCACGCAGGAACTTTGCTGGTCACGCACGAACAGCGACACTCCTATCTTCATATCGTCGATACAGCGCGGAAAAAATGAAACGACCATCCACTACTCCTACCTGATGCTCGACGGACAAGCCATCACGCTGCCATTTACGGAGGAACACGACATTGAAAATGCCATCACCTGCCTTGCCGCGATGCTCTATTTGCGGATACCGTTCAAGGTCATCAGCGAACGCTTCTCGCGACTGACCGCCACTGGCACACGCATCGACGTGTCGGAAGCGGTGAACAACTGCATGCTGATTCACGACACCTATACCAGCGACTACCTTTCGCTCGACACATCGCTCGATTTCATGATGCGCCGTGCCATCGACAACCGAAAACCGACGGTCATTCTTTCGGATGTCATGAAGGAAAACATACCGGCCGAAATGGTCTACCAGAAAATTGCGGAACTGCTCCGGCTGCGCAATGTCGAACGTCTGATTGGCATCGGCCCGAACATTTCGCAACACAGCCGCCTGTTTCCGCCTCAATCACGCTTTTTCAACTCTACCCGCGAATTTCTCGACACGATGAAGGCCGAAGATTTCGCCAATGAACTGATTCTGCTGAAAGGCGCACCCGATTTCCACTTTGAGCTGATCACGGAGTTGCTGGAAGCCCGCCAGCACGAATCGATACTGGAGGTCAACCTCGACGCTCTCGTCTATAATTTCAATTTCTACCGTTCCCACCTCAACCGCAATACGAAAATCGTATGCATGCTGAAAGCCTCGGGCTACGGTGCAGGCTCTTACGAACTGGCCAAGACGCTCCAGGACCAGGGAGCGGCATATATCGCCGTTGCTTCCCACGACGAAGGTGTCGAACTTCGCGAAGCGGGTATCTCGATGCCGATTTTGGTACTGAACCCGAAAGTGGGCAACTATAAATCGCTGTTCGACTACCGGCTCGAACCGGAAATTTTCAGTTTCGACATGTGCCGTGAAATTATCCGCGAGGCGGAAAAGCTGGGCGTGGAAGACTATCCCATCCACATAAAGATTGATACCGGCATGCATCGGTTGGGCTTCATCTATGAAGAACTGCCGGAACTCATCGACCTGCTGAAAAACCAGTCGTATGTCCGCCCCATTTCCATCTTCTCCCACCTGGCCACGGCCGACGATTTCGAAAAGACCGACTATGCACAGATGCAGCTCGACTACTTCGACCGCTGCTGCAAGCTGTTTACCGAAAGTTTCCCGTTCCCGATTATGCGCCATATTCTGAATACGGACGGCATTCTTCGTTTCCCTGAACATCAGTACGAAATGGTGCGTCTGGGCATCGGGCTTTACGGCATACCCACACTCGGCAAGGGCTATGACGAAGACCTGCGCACCGTATCGTCGCTCCATTCTGTCATCATCCAAATCCGCGAATGGCCGGCCGGAACCACTGTCGGCTACGGCTGCTACGGCAAACTCGACCGCCCGTCGCGCATCGCCACCATACCTCTGGGCTATGCCGATGGCTTCAACCGACGGCTCGGACGAGGAGTCGGCGAAGTGTATATCAACGGCAAGCGTGTGCCGACGGTAGGCAACATCTGCATGGACCTGTTCATGGCCGACGTCACTGACGTAGCCTGCAAGGTAGGCGACAAAGTGGAAATTTTCGGCGACCATGTGACAGCGACCGAAATTGCCGACAAGCTGGGCACCATCCCCTATGAAGTGCTCACTTCAGTTTCCACCCGCGTGAAACGTATTTACTATCGCGAATAAAACAGCATCATTACATGAACGAAGCATTCAAACGACAAATCGAAGAAATACTGCCCGACGAAGCGGAACAACTGCTGCAAGCCCTGACCACAGAGCCGTCGGTAGCCGTCCGCGTAAACAACCGGAAGACTTCGGTTGTCCCCAACTATGCACGTGTGCCATGGTGCGACTGCGGCTACTATCTGCCCCGCCGCCCGCAATTCACGTTTGACCCGCTGCTGCATGGCGGACACTATTATGTGCAGGATGCTTCGTCGATGTTCATCTACAATATTCTCCGCCAGCTGACCGACGGACAGGATGTAACTTATCTCGACCTTTGCGCCGCTCCCGGCGGTAAAAGCACTACCGCACTGGAAGCGTTGACCGACAACTCGCTGGTCGTATGCAACGAAATTGACGGCGGACGGGCACAGATTCTGCGCGAAAACATCATCAAGTGGGGCTATCCGAACACCATTGTCACTAACGACAATGCCCGAAAACTGGGCAAGCTGAAAAACTTTTTCGACATCATTGCCGCCGATATGCCCTGCTCGGGCGAAGGCATGTTCCGCAAAGACGAAGAGGCCGTACGCCAATGGTCGCCGGCACTCGTTGCCGAATGTGCCGAACGGCAGAAAGAAATCGTCGACGACATCTGGGGAGCATTGAAACCGGGTGGACTGTTCATCTACAGCACCTGTACCTTCAATCGCGAAGAAAATGAGAAAATGGTGGCCTACATCATTGAGAACTACGAAGCCGAGCCGGTTGAAATTGCCACACGACCGGAATGGAACATCCACGAAGGAATCGATACCACTTACCCCTGCTACCGTTTCATGCCCCACCGTACCAACGGCGAAGGACTGTTTGTTGCCGTTGTGCGCAAAGCCGGCGTAACAGAAGGCGGAAAACAGAAACCCGTCAAGCAGAAAGGGAAACCGGCCAAAAACCTGCCACTGCCGAAAGGTTGCAGCGAAATGCTGCTCTCTCCGGAAAAGTTCCTGCTGACCGCCACTACCGAAGCCGTCAGCGCCATGCCCGCCGACATGGCAGAACGCATGAAACAAGTAACGGCAACAGTACACACCCTCCACTGCGGCATTCCGGTAGCGACACTGAAAGGAAAGGACCTCATACCGGAGCATGCCCTTGCACTCAGCACCCGACTCAACCGCAAAGCATTCCCCAACGTGCAACTCGACTATCCGACAGCCATAGCCTATCTCCGCGGCGAATCGGTTACGCTCGACGCCGATACTCCCCGCGGCTTTGTCTCGGTGTCCTACAAAGGCTGCATACTGGGATTCATGAAACATCTGGGCAACCGCTCCAACAACAACTACCCCAAGGAATGGCGTATCCGCAGCACTTATCCGCCCGATACGGCGCCCACAGTCCTGTAAGCCGACGAAACATCGAAATTTTCAGGCATTTTATTTGCCAGCCTTACATTAATTCCTATATTTGCAGAATATAGGACAAACCATTTGAAAATTAATCCTTACATATACCATCAAAAATGGAAAAAAAATTAGCAATCATACGCCACGACCCGTGGCTTGAACCCTATGAAGACGCAATCAACGGCCGTCACGAAGATGCTATCAGAAAAGAAATTGAGTTGGTTGGCAAAAAAGGAAATCTTGTTGACTTTGCCAACGCCCACCAATTTTTCGGCCTTCACAAGACTAAAACCGGATGGGTATTCCGCGAATGGGCGCCCAATGCAACCGCTATTACGATGATTGGCACATTCACCGACTGGAAAGAACGTGACGAATACAAACTGACACGCAAGGACAACGGGGTGTGGGAAATCAATCTTCCGAAAACAGCCCTGAAACACGGCGACCTCTATAAGCTCATCGTTGAATGGAATGGCGGTCGGGGCGAAAGAATTCCGGCTTATGCGACACGTACCGTACAGGACGAAAAAACATATATTTTCTCAGCCCAAGTCTGGGAACCGGCAAGAAAATATAAATTCAAAATCACCGATTTCAAGCCGAAAACCAATCCGCTGCTCATCTATGAATGCCACATCGGCATGGCACAGAACAAAGAAGGTATCGGCACCTATGAGGAATTCCGGAAAAACATACTTCCGCGCATCGTAGACGACGGATACAATGCCATTCAAATCATGGCCATCCAGGAACATCCTTACTACGGTTCCTTTGGCTATCACGTTTCAAGCTTCTACGCTCCGTCGAGCCGCTTCGGCACGCCGGACGAACTGAAAGCCCTTATCGACGACGCCCATGCCAACGGACTTTCCGTAATCATGGATATCGTTCATTCGCACGCTGTCAAGAATGAAGTGGAAGGACTCGGACGCTTCGACGGCAGCTACAACCAATATTTCTACGGTGATTCCCGCCGCGAACATCCGGCATGGGATTCCCTCTGCTTCGACTACGGAAAGAACGAAGTGCTCCACTTCCTGCTTTCCAACTGCAAATACTGGCTCGAAGAATTCCAGTTCGACGGATTCCGCTTCGACGGCGTTACGTCGATGCTCTACTATAACCACGGTCTCGGACAGGCCTTCACCTCCTATGCCGACTACTACAACGGCGGACAGGACACGAATGCCATCACCTATCTGACCCTGGCCAACAAGCTTATCCACAAAATCAAACCTCATGCCATCACGATTGCCGAAGAAATGAGCGGCATGCCGGGACTTGCCAACAAGTTCAACGACGGCGGTATCGGCTTCGACTACCGCATGGCCATGGGTATCCCCGATTTCTGGATCAAGACCATCAAGGAAAAGAAGGACGAGGACTGGAAACCGTCAGCCATCTTCTGGGAACTCACTAACCGACGCGCCGACGAAAAGACCATCAACTATGCCGAAAGCCACGACCAGGCACTGGTAGGCGACAAGACCATCATTTTCCGTCTCATCGATTCGGAAATGTACTGGCACATGATGGTAGGCGACAACAACATGACCGTTGACCGCGGCATGACGCTCCACAAGATGATCCGCCTTGTGACACTCGCCACCATCAACGGCGGCTACCTCAACTTTATGGGCAATGAGTTCGGACATCCCGAGTGGATTGACTTCCCGCGCGAAGGCAACGGCTGGTCGTATAAATATGCCCGCCGTCAATGGGATTTGGTGGACCGAGAAGACTTGAAATACAAGTTCCTCGGCAAATTCGACAAGGATATCATCAGCCTCGTTGGAGGTGTGCGCAACTTCCAGGCTACACAGGTAGAGAAACTTTGGGACAAGGACGACGACCAGGTGCTGGCATTCAAACGCGGCGACCTCGTGTTCGTGTTCAACTTCAATCCAACCCAGTCGTTCACCGACTACGGCTTCCTTGCACCGATTGGAGAATACTGCCATGTGCTCAACTCCGACCAAGACATCTATGGAGGCTATAACAACATCGACCCAAGTGTCAACCACTTCACCGTCGACGACGAACTCTACCGCCCGCACGGACTCGGCTGGCTCAAACTCTACATCCCGGCCCGCTCGGCACAAGTACTCCGACTGAAGAAAACGAAAAAATAGCAAACATATCCTGAAACATTAACTGACAGGATTATTACCGGATTTGTCCGGCAAGGATAAAAAGATTTTTTCTATCCTTGCCGGATTTTTTTATTCCCCATAAAAGCCCCGCCGATTCCATCACTCTTCTCCAGACAGCCAATCACTTAAAGTTTTGCAGTGTTAAATATTGTATAATTAAAGAAATGTCTAAATTTTACTTTAACTTTGTAATAATTATTAGCAATATACTCAAAATAATGTAATGTTCCTGTTTTTATCAGTATATTTACTAACAATCAGAAATATCTATTGATGGAAGCAATCGGATAAAAGACTCTTGTCCCACATCCAAAAGCACTATAATTAACCTAAATTCAACAAACAAAAGATAACAGATGCACGAAATTAGAAACCTCAATATTAACCCAAAAAGTATTACTATTATGCTACGCTTTTATCTTTTACTGCCATTGCTGGCCATCGCCTTTATCGGCAGAGCGCAAGGTACGGTTACTATGACTACAGCCAAAGCCGTAGGTGAAGAATTTTCCATTATAACCTACTGTACATCAATCGATGAACCCGTTACCATAGACTGGGGAGACGGTGTTGAAAAGACTTACACCATTGACCCGAACGGATACGGGTACCAGCAAGAACAAACGGAAACCATCAAAGGACAAACAATCAAAATAAAAGGGAATCTCAAGTACTTGAACTGCAACGAACAACAATTGACATCCTTCGTTGCCGAGGGGCTTACGTCCATGAAGGAACTAAACCTCTCTGAAAATGAAATCACGAACGTACAATTCGGCGAAATGCCTGAATTGGAAAGTCTGAACCTGAGTAAGAACAAACTCACAGCACTGACATTGACCGGCATGCCCAAACTCACAAGGCTTCGCTTGAACAACAATGAGATAGACTCCCACCTATTGGACATTTCAAGCCTTTCGGAATCGCTCGTCGACTTGAATATTTCCTACAACCAATTGAATACGCTGAATCTCATGAATTTCAGCAAGCTCCGCTATTTCTATGCTTCCAACAACCCTGACCTTACGACGGTCATATTCAATGACGGCAGCACGGAGCTTTACATCGTCGACATGTCTGACTGCTACATTATGCACTTCTATGCCATCAGTCTGCCGAACCTTTCACAACTGTTGCTAACGAACAATGCCTTGATGGAATTTGAGTTGGGCGACTATCCTCGCCTCACCACACTGAGTGTGAGCGGCAACTACATATCAGAAATCGACGTTGCCAAATATACAGGACTCGTTGATTTCAGCTGCGCCAAAAACTTGCTGACCAACCTGAATCTTTCCAACAATACAGCTCTGGAATCGCTCAACTGTAGTGACAATCAGCTCACCACTCTTGACATCAGAGTGAACAAAAGCCTCCGCACCCTCAAGTGTGCCAACAATCAGTTGCATAAAATCGACATTTCAACACTGACCAATATTCAGGACCTCAACGTAAGCGGAAACCCCATCCGATACCTGGACTTGACAAATGCCTATTACCTTTCGACATTGGAAGCCAGCAACACGCAATGCGACCACTTCTACATGAACTATATCAGCCCGGCCGGCTCGCTCAAAAAGATTGATATCCGCAACAATCCCCGCATCACATCCGACGCGCTGAGCATGATGTACAAAACCATGCCTGCACATGCTGAAACATGGAACTCCGACCCTACACTGCTGATTGAAGGTTCAAACGGAGAACATTCCAACACGGATTACGTAACCAGCAACGAAATGCAGTGGAAAGTCGACGTAACAGGTGACGGAACCGCCCAAAACGCAGAAACGGAAGTGACAATCGAAGGAACAAAAACCACTGAAACCATTCATGTCGAAGGACAGACTGGCGGAAACCTGATGAACGACGGCATTTATGACTTTACAAAATACACCACCGAAAACGGTGCATTCGCCATTTCACAATGGCAAGCTCCCTACTACCAGAAATTGGCAGAAGTGACCGACAAGGCCAATATCGGTGTGCCTATCTGCATCTTTGTAGAACCGGCTGCCGGATATAAATTCAAAAGTGTTACAGTCAACGACGAAGAAATCGACGAACAGTGCTTTGTTATCAACGGTCCGTCAACGATAAAAGTCAACTTCGTTGTTGAAGAACAGTCTATTTCGTTCACTACCAATGCCGGAAGAGACCTCCAATTCAGCCTTGCAGCCGACAAGCCGAATACACCGATTGCCATCGACTGGGGCAACGGTTCAATGCAGGAAATGCAGATTGGAAATTCTACCATGAGCTTCATTAACGGAACTGCTGCCGGCGAAACCATCACCATCTACGGAGAAGTGACACGCGCTAACTTTGAAAGCTATGAACTGCCGGGCACAGACCTTATCGACAATGAAATCACAGCCATCGACCTTTCGAAGAATGAAAATCTGACAGAACTTATTGTATATGGAAACCCAATCTCGAAACTTGACATTTCCAAACAAAAGAATCTGACAATACTCGATTGCGGTGCCTGCTACGAAATTTCAGAACTTAACATTGCCGAAAACCCGAAACTGACACAATTGGACTGCCACGCCAACAAGATAGCGGCGCTGGATCTTTCCAACTGTCCGGGTCTGATTGAACTGGATGCACGAAACAATGAACTTTCGGAAATCGCATTCGACAACAATCCGAAACTTGAATCAGTCAACCTGACGAACAACAATTTGCAAGAAATAGATCTGACAACCCTTGGACAGTTGTCAAGCCTGGAAATCAGTGGAAACATGCTGACGGAAATTGATTTGAGCAACAATCCGGAACTTACGGTTCTGAGCGTTTCCGACAACAAGTTGCAGGACCTTGACCTCTCCAACAACACGAAGTTGCAGACTTTGGCATTCAACGGCAACTCCATTCTTTCAGCCGATTTGAGCATGCTTACGGCTCTTGGTTCCATCAACTGCGGCGGCAACGGCATGTCAGCTTGTGAAATGAACGACTTCTACTTCAACCTTCCGGAATATCCTTACGACCCGGACGATGCCATCGGCACAACTCTGACTGTCAGCTATGGAAACGAAGTTACTCCAAACGATGCCCGCAATGCCGACAGCTTTATCGCCACAGAAAAAGGTTGGATTGTCAACATCGTAGGCAACGGCTCCGGATGCGACGACGTCTACCTGACTATCGAACCGTCGGTAAATGGAAAAATCGACATCACCGATCCTGAAGGAAACACGGTTGAATCGGGAAGCAAAGTGAAGAAAAACGTCACCCTGAAGGCAACAGCCACTCCGGATGAGAACTATGAGCTCGACGCCATCATCCTTAACGGCAATCGCATTGAGGGCTTGGAATTCACCTTGTCAAGAGCTTCAAAGGTCACTGCTTTGTTCAAGATGCTGGGCGGTATCAACAGCGTCGACCTCGACGGCGTTTCAGCTTACGGAGGAAACGGCTGCATCAAGGTTGCAGCAGAAACCGACAGCCAGACTGAAGTATTCAACCTGCAAGGTATCCGCACATATAACGAAAACATCAACGGAGAAACGCAGATTCCTATGGCAACCGGCATGTATGTTGTCCGGATTACCAACAGCCAGGGTACAATGGTAAAGACAATAATCGTAAAATAAACTAAACTTTTTTGGCGGAAGACCGTATTACGTAAAAATGGTCTTCCGCCATTTTTTTATTATTGACTAAAACCATTAACGAATATGAGAAGGAACTTTGGAAGCAAAACATGGCTTTATCCGATGCCGGTGCTGATTGTGGCGGCTTACGATGAAAACGGGACACCAAATGTAATGAATGCTGCCTGGGGCGGCATCTATTCGGACAATATGGTGGGTATCTGCCTGTCGGAAGGACATAAAACCACCCAGAACATTCTGAAAACAAAAGCCTTCACCGTAAGTGTCGGCACTGCCGACCAACTGACGGCATGCGACTATGTCGGACTCGTTTCCGGCAATAAGGAGCCGGACAAATTTGCCAAAGCCGGTTTCCACGCCACGAAATCGGAATTTGTCAACGCTTCGATTATCGACGAACTGCCCATGGCACTGGAATGCGAACTGGTTTCCTACGACATGGAGAGCTGCTACATGGTGGGCAAGATTGTCAACGTGTCGGCCGACGAACGCATCGTGGACGAAGGCGGAAAAATCAACGTGGCACGCCTACAACCGGTCGTTTTCGACCCGTGCAGCCACGACTACCATGTCATCGGCGACAAGGTAGGCAAAGCCTTCTGCGAAGGGAACAAGCTGAAATAAACGAAGCCACTGTAAAAAAGCAAGCGAGCCGGACCCCTTACGGGTTTCGGCTCGCTGACGTTTTTATGAAAGTTTTTAACCAGAAAGATTCCTATCGTGTACGGCGTACGGATCGAGTGACACCGGAACGTGAAGAAGTGTTGCTGTCGTCAATCGAACTTGAACGCGATTTTTTCTTCTTCGTACTTTCCTTTTTGGTCGTTTCTTTTTTCTGACGCACCGAACGGGAGTTGCGCGTATTGGTTTTCTTTTCCTCGCGTTCTTCCACGACCACATCGTCCGTCTTGCCTTCTGCCTTCAGGCGGGCTTCTTCCTCGGCCTCAGCCTTTGCCTGCAACTCTTCGCGCGACGGTACCCACAGACGCTGTTCGAACGATTTCAGACGGGTTTCGATGCTGTCCTGTGCATGCTTCAAATCGTCAGGGTCAGGATACATCTGCATCAGCGACAAGTTGCGCAAATTGCGTGTCTTATAGATTTCACCGTCATACATGCACAACTGGAAAAAGTCGTCGTATGTGTATTTCGGCAGATTGTTGTCGTCATCAATGAATATGTTTTGCTGTGTCAGATAAGGGCGCAGCGCATCGAGTTTAATCCAGAACATCGGATAGCGGATAGGTTCGCCTCCAAAATCGTCGGTACGGTGAAGCACCGGACAAATGGCATCGACGCGTCGCTTCATTTCGTTGGCAGTCGAGCTGAATTCCCAGCGTTCGATGATGTAGTAGCTCAGCACCTCGTTGGAGGGGACATCGCTTTCCTCTATCACGAATTTCGGATTCTTTTCCGTACTGCCCTTGGCTTCCGTATAGAGAATGTGGAAACGGTCGAGCATTTCCTGCACGTTAATCTTATACTGGTCCGTAAAAATCTCACGGCCGTCAAGATATTCATAAGCAGGCACCTGATTGTTAGTCACAAGTTTCATGATGAGACGGAACAGGCTTTCCTGGTCTTCGGTCGGCTCTTCCGGGAAATACAACGGAAGGTTGGCCTCCTTGGTCAAATCCAGCTGACGGTAGACAACACGCATCCACATCAAGTCGGCATCCGACACGGGCTTTGATTCATAGAATTCCTTCATACGGAAGGTCACACCGGCGGCGGACTCTTCCTTCTTATCCTTTTTATCAGATTTCCTCACCACCTGGGCATACGACGGCATCGCTAAGCCGAGCAGCAACAGTGCGGCAATTATCCATTTCTTATTTTTCATATTTTCTGGTATGACTTTCATAGCTATGTTATTTCAAAATCTGAATCACATTTAATTAGTTCACGATGACTTCCATCGGTGCAAGGTCGCGGGTGATGCCGTCAGGACCGATAGCCTTCACGCGAGAGATGTAGAAGCGTTTGCCGCGCGACAGACGGCGGAAGCTGTTCTTCTGACGCTGCGAGAAGTTGGCGCCGTCGGAAGTTTCCGGGATAGCGTTACCCATCGAGTCGAATATCACAGTTTCAAACGAAACCACACGATACTGCACATTCAGCAAGTCGTCGTCGATAGCGGCCTCAATACCCGGAGTGCTCAGCAACAAAGTCTTTGCAAACGGCTTGGAGCCTTTATAGCGCATTTCGTTGCCCTTGCTGTCCTTATAGGCGATATACGGCATCGGATCGGGCAGCTTGCGCACGCGGAACGATGTTGCCGAAACCTTTTGCGGCTTGCCTTCGAAAGTAGCCGTTACCGAGATTTCGCAGTCGGCACCCACTTTCGACGGACGGGCAATCCAGCCGTTACCGCTGCGGGTAAGCGTTCCGTTGGTCATCGTTGCCGAAATGGCATTCTGTGCCACACCTGGCACGGATATGCTGATAGGGTTGTCGATACCGGCATACAGCACGTTCATCATCGTAGCCGAAACCGTAGCCATCGGCTCAATGACCGTATAGTCGGAAGCGAATTCATGGCGCGAAGTCGTTCCGTCGCCGCGAGTCACTTCAAGGTAGCCCTTATAGTTGAATGTACCGGTCTGTCCGGTATAGAGTTCATATTTGCGGGAATCCTTCGGCAATTGCTTGCCGTTGATGACTATTGTAGGACGCTGGGTAGTGTCGACAGCCGCCAGCACAATGTCGGCTGAATATTTTCCGCCACGCATCACCAGACGCGAATTAGGAATGACGAAGGCATCAAGCTGGTTGACACGCACGTCGCCCGCATCTACATTGTTCAACAGCGTTGCGAGCACTTCTCCCTCGGCAAACAGTACATCATTTTGCAATTTGGTCAGCAGTGTAACGGCTGCAACCACCGGCATATTTTCAAACATGCCGATTTCCCACGGAGCTTTCACACGTGTGCCCTTTTGAGTAACAGGCTCAGTGGAAAGTGCTTTGCGAATTGTGGCACACTTCGAAGTGTCGGAAATAAATTTCGTGACATAATCGGAATATACTTTCAGGCGTTCCTTCAAATGTTCGCCGTTACGGAAAGTAAGCATAATCTTCGAAGCCGATTCCAGATTGTCCTGATTGACAATATTGGCCACATCCGCCTCTTCGCCGTCGGCATCCCTGACAATTTCCAGCTTCAGCGAATCAATATAGTTGTATATGTTCAAAGTCTTTTTCCGCACGTCCGAAGCCTTGTCATACCACACCTGTCCTTTCTGCGGATTCTTTTTCGCAAAAGCTTCCAGTTGCAGATAGAGCACCTCGTTGCGGTCGTGCACATTCATGTTGGTGCGCATCAGACCGCTTTCGACGAGAGCAAACCCGTTGAGCACATCGCTGGAAACGTTGAGCGCAAGCATGGCGGTCAACACGATGTACATCAGGTTGATCATCTTCTGACGTGGCGTTAGTCTTGTTGAGTTAGATCCCATTTTTTGTTTTTATCTTCTAAATCACCTCAAAATGTAATAACCTCGCCGCCTTCCTTCTTCTCGGAACTATCCTCCTTCGGCACAGCCGGAGGTGTCTGCGGCTTCAAATCGTCGGGATTTACCATCGGACGATACATATTGATGGTCATTGCCGTAATCATCTTTTCGTATACGGAATTCAGCTGCTGCATGTATTTCGCCATCTTCTGCGTTTCTTCCACGTAGCGGTTGCTTTCCGAAGCCGAACGCTCGTACATGCTGCTGATTTCCTTCAAACCGCGGTTGACACGGTCGATATTGTCGAGCTGCGAAGAAATGCTCTTCAACTGGATTTCGTAGATGGTGTTCAGTCCGGCAATGTTGCGGTTCAGACTCGTCATCTGTTCCACATAGCCGGTAGAGCTTTCCGTGATGTTTTCCGAATTGTCGGTGATAGCCTTATAGCTGTCGAGCAGCACAGTCGAAACCTTGTTCAGCGCCTCGGTCGTCGTGCGAAGCTGTTCCATCTGTTCGGTGATGGCAGTCATCTGTTCCATATACTGTTCGGAGATGGTCTTCATTTCAGCACCGTCCACTACTCCGCCGGCGATTCCACCGATACCGCCCAGGTTCACCGTACCGGAAACTGTTCCTGATACTGTTCCACCAGCAGTGCCGCCGCCAACGACATTGATTGTGCCGCCTTCGCCGGCTTCGCCCGAAACACCGGCACCGCCGCCGATAATGACAGAGCCGCCACCGTTGCCACCATTGAATTCCGGACGGTCCTCCGGATTTTTAGTGTTCAGCACTGGAAAAACTTCTTCCCAGTGATATTCACGTGGCGGACGGTCGAAAGCCGTCAAAACGAACATCAGCACCTCGGTACCCATACCGATAGAAAGCAAGGCATTGCCACCCGGAAGGTGCAGAATCTTGAAAAGCGCACCCCAGATAACGACAGCAGCACCGATACTGTATGCAAAATTGAAAAAGCGCTGTCCCTTGTCACCCGAAAGGAAGGCTTCTATTCTATTCTTATATCTTTTATATTTGCCCATTTTACAGCAATTTTATGTGTTTCTTGAATCTAAATTTCAGTTTTATCTTTTAGGTTTCTTGGCAAATCCAATCTGCGTACGCACGCAACGGAAACCGATGTAGGAACGCTGTTCGTTCTGATATTCCCACGAACGGAGGTCAGAGCGCACATTGTGGGCTATGTCCTTCCACGAACCGCCGCGAACCACCTTGCGCTTCATCTTGTAGGGATCTTCGATAGCCGCATTGTAGCGGTATTCCGGATTGATGTCGCTCGTCAGGCGGTCGATGCTTTCCGTATATGCCGTCGATGTCCATTCGCTCACGTTGCCCGCCATGTCATACAGTCCGAAATCATTCGGCTCGTAAGTACCGACACGCGAAGTAATCAAGTTGCCGTCCTTCACATAGTTGCCTTCATTCGGCTTGAAATTGGCATAGAAGCAACCGTCACCGGAAATCGGAAGGTCGCCTTCCCACGGATACATGTTTTTGTTGGCTCCGCCGCGGGCAGCAAACTCCCATTCGGCTTCCGTCGGCAGACGGTAGGGTTCGATATAGACACCCTGACGTCCCAGCGAGCGGCGCAGGTAGTCGGTACGCCAGTTGGCGAACGCATTGGCCTGTTCCCAGCTCACACCCACAACCGGATAGTCGCTATAGCCCGGATGTGAGAAATAAAGACGTGTATAAGGTTCATTGTAGGCATTCTCGAAATCGTTAATCCATGCCGTAGTGTCGGGATAGACATTCACGATATAGGTATTCAGAAAATCGTAGTCGCTCGACAACGGGCGCGTAATCGTTTCGCGCACGATACGACCGTCATCGTTGATATATGCCGTATCCTTTGAAATCATCGGAACCTCATCGGATACCGGCACATCCGTATTATAGTTGCGGCGCGCAGGGTCAAGACGGTTCTTGCGCTTTGCAGCCTCCGTCAGGTTGAACACCTCATAGCGGTAGTTCATCTGAGTAGGGTCGAGTTCGGTCACGCCCGTAATGGCATTGTAGCGGTAGACGCTGGCAATGGCACGCTGCTCGTCCTCGGTCGGATTCCGCCAGGGAATCGGTTTTTTCCAGTTCAGATAAGGCTTGATAGGGTTACCTTCCTTATCCTCCTCGATTTTATATTCCTCGTCACCTCCGTAAGCCGGGTCGGCAAGACGCTCACGGATGATGGAGTCGCGTACCCAGAACACGAACTGCTTGTATTTGGCATTGGTAATTTCCGCCTCGTCCATCCAGAACGATTCCACCGACATCCCGTTGGGGTCGGCCTTGATATTCCATACGCTGTCATTCTGGTTCGGTCCCATTTCCATAGAGCCACGGCTGACGAGCACCATCCCGTATGGCGTAGGTTCGCCCATTGCCGTTCCTCTAACACCGGTTACTTCACCGCCGTCGCTTCCCACTGCCGATTTCGGCGAGAAAGCACAGGATGAAGCCATCAGACCCAAAGCGATATAAACTGCTATTTTTTTCATATTCTTACATTATACGAATACTCTTATGTTTGTTTTTATTTTTGCCCGACAAATCAAGTTTCACATTATAGCCCACAAATATTTCATGGCTTCCGCTGCTTGCCTGCGAAATGGCAGAGGTGGGATATTCATAGCTGTAGCCCAAGAAAAAGTTCTTGTATTCCGCCCCCAACTGCACTCCGACAGCATCATTCAATCGATAGAGCAAGCCTCCTGACAAGAATTTGTTGTAGCGCACACGAGCCGTTATTTCGGGCTGCACCATCGAAAAATCGGTACGCACCAATACAGACGGCTGTATTTCAAATAACGTATTTTTCAACGGAATATTGCTGCCGGCCATAAAATAATACATCCGGCCTACCTGCGATTCGTAGAGAGATTCGGAGGTTCCCTCTTCGGTGTTGAGCGACAGTGTGGGCTGCATCAGGTGGGTAGACGAAAGTCCTGCCCACACCCATTTATGGGTATAGAACACGCCGAAATTCATGTCAAACGCCGTTCCGTGGAGGTCGGTGGTCGGGATGGCATCGTCGGTAGCCTGGTGATAGTCATCGTCTTCCGGGATGCTCACTTCAGTTCCTTTGAAGCCCTGGTCGAACATTCCCACCTGCAGACCAATGCTCAGTTCTCCTCCAAGAAGCTTCATCTTGTAGGCAATCTGCGCACCAACATTGAGATTGGAGAAAAGCCCCAGACTTTCCTGCTGCACCATTACGCCGACACCGAAACGCTTGCCAAGAAACTTGAACGGCATGTCGGCCGCTGCCAGAAAGGCGTTCGGTGCATGAGGAATGCCCAGCCATTGCAGGCGTGAACCGCCGGTGATATGGATGAAATCCGTTCTGCCGATAGCCGCGGGATTATAATAGGCAGGCAGTGCCCAATATTGCGACAGCTGCGTGTCGAACTGTGCCGAAGCCTTTCCGCCGCCCAATGCCATCAGCACCAGCGTCAATATTGTGAAGGATAATATTTTTCGGAATCTTTTCAAATGCTACAATCGTTATGTTTATTCAAAGTAGAAGGTGAACACCACCATGTTGGACGTCGCCTTGTCGATTGATTTCGTGTATTTCAGCTTGTTCGGGTCTTCCGCCAGGTCGGGACGGTCCTTTTTCAGCACATCGCTCAGCCCGAAACAGAACTTCACCTCGGGAATAAACTTGAAAAAAGGCACATACACGTCCAAGCCAAGACCTATCGTCACATAATAGTCCGTATTTTTCAAATGAAGCAGTTCCCCATCCTTCCGCTTCGACACGTCGAACGTGGCAAGCATACCCGTCGTGACATACGGACGGACATTATGATAGCGTGTTGCCGAAATTTTCAAATCGAGCGGCAACACCACGTAACTGTTTTTTATATTCTGTTTTTCAATCGTTCCGTTTGTCTGGTCGCGGAAAGTCAGCGTACGGGCGCCGAAATACATACCCGGCGAAAACCGCAGGTTGAGATGTTCGTGCAGACGGAGGTCGCCCATAATGTTGACACAGAAACCCGGAGAAAGTTCCTGCATGTCGGCAAACCAGGCCTCGCCGTTTTCCGTCACATAGCCGTTATGCGTCAGCCACAGGCTCTGGTTGTAGAATCCGAACGAGAACCCGTAGTGAAGCAGCTTCATGTCGGCATACGGACGGTTCATAATCTTGTCGTTGTCCTGTGCCGAAGCGGCCATTGCCACCAGAAAAACCAACGCTGACAATATGTAAGAACGCAATTCTTTCATTGAATAGATAACGTGAAAACGCAGCCGATATTGCCAACCGGGAAAAATTCTTTTGCGCCGCCCTTCAAGCTTTCAAATCCGCAGCACCCCTCCCCTCTTTTTACTTGCAAAAAAAAACTATATACCGTATTTTTGCATAACAGATACGGGCGGAAACTGCACGCACGGCAAACTTTTCCGCTTTTGGCTTATATAAACGAAAAAACTTTTATGAAGGACAACGACTGGAAGCAGCGGTTGAACATCGTCTATTCAACCAACCCCGACATGCAATACGAAACGGACGAGGAGGAAGAACAGGAAACACTGCCACCTGCCAAGCAGAAACTGAAAATCATGCTCGACAAGCGCAACCGCAAGGGCAAGGAGGTGACACTGATTACCGACTTCGTGGGCACGGACGACGACCTCAAGGAACTGGCACGCCTGCTGAAAACGAAATGCGGCGTGGGCGGTTCGGCACGCGGCGGCGAAATTCTCATCCAGGGCGACTTCCGCCAAAAGGTGAAGGACCTGCTGACGGCACAAGGCTACAACGCACGCATTATCTGACATTAACAAAATAAAACGACGACTATGATTTATGTTTACAAGGCATCGGCAGGTTCAGGCAAAACCTTCAGACTGGTACGCCAATACCTGAAGTTGCTGTTAGGGAAAAAACAGACTAACGGCGAATACCGCCTCAACGGACAACCCGGTCTGGCACACCGCTCGATTCTCGCCATCACGTTTACCAACAAGGCGACCAACGAGATGAAAAGCCGTATCATACAGGAACTTGACACGCTTCGCAACAAGGATGCCAAGCAGGAACACATGGACTACCTGACTAAGGAACTCCACACTACACCGGAAAAGATACACGCAGCGGCAGAAGTTGCGCTGAAAGGGCTGCTGCACGACTATACGAACTTCAATGTCAGCACCATCGACACGTTCTTTCAGCTGATTCTCCGCACGTTTGCCTACGAATCGGAACTGTCCTACAACTACAACGTGGAACTGAGCCTCGATTACGTGACATCGGTGGGCATCAGCGACCTGAAACAGTCGCTCCAGCTCAAAAGCAAGGACAAGGACATTCATCTGCTCATCAGTTGGCTGGAAGAATTCATGATGGACAAAATCCGAAAAGGAAATTCGTGGAACATCTTCAACCAGTCGACAGACTCCTATGGCACTACCCTCTACTCGTTTGCAAAAAATCTGAGCAACGAAAAAGTGCAGCAGAATCAGGAAAGACTGGAATATTTTCTGCAAAACAAATCGAAAATCACCGACTTCTGCAAACTGCTGAAAGAGAAGGAAAACGAAGAATGGGACAACGTGAAGCGGGATGTGGACCGATTCAATGCCATTACTGCCGACTTTCCCTTTTCCCGCGACATAAATCCGGTTGCCGCACTGGCCCAACAACAATTCAACGGCCTCGACAAAAAAAAGCAGAAATCAGCTTTCAGCAAGATAGGCAACGAGAAAAAAATGTTCACAAAAAAGGTCTGGGAATCCGGAGCAGAAGCAAGGAGCGGGGAAATGAGAGCCTGTCTGGAGGACTTGCGCCAATCATTTGCCAAGCTAAACACTTATGACCTCATCACAGAGCAGCTCTACTACCTCGGACTTTTGGGCGACATCCAGTCGAACATCCGCCAGTTTACGGCCGACAACAACCTCGTGATGCTGTCGGACACGAACGAAATGCTCAAAAAAATCATCAGCGAAGACGACGCACCGTTCATCTACGAGCGTGTGGGTGTAAGGCTGGAACATTTCCTCATCGACGAGTTTCAGGACACGTCGCAAATGCAATGGGAAAACATGCTCCCGCTGATACGCAACAGTCTGGCCAACGGCAACGACAGTCTGATTATCGGCGACGTGAAACAGAGTATCTACCGATTCCGCAACTCCGATCCACGGTTGCTGAAGGAACAGATTTACCGCGATTTCCCCAAAGAGTCCATCGTGTCGGAGGGCGACGACATCGAGTCGAACACCAATTGGCGAAGCTCCCGCCACGTGATTCAGTGGAACAACACGTTCTTCACCATTCTTGCCAACATGCTGGGCATGCAGGACATCTACTCCAATGTCATCCAACAGGTGGCGAAAAAGAATTGGGACAACCTCGGCCATGTCCGCATCGAGCAACTGGAAAAGGTCGACAAGACCGAAACCGATCCGGGACTTGTCCGCATGATTGACGACATTTACAGCCTGCTCGACCACGGCTATTCACAAAAGGACATTACAATTCTTGTCAACACGAACAAGGAAGGGGAAACGGTCATCTCCCACCTGCTGAAACACAATGAAACGAA
The DNA here is from genome assembly GCA_900548875.1 of uncultured Porphyromonadaceae bacterium. Lineage (GTDB taxonomy): Bacteria > Bacteroidota > Bacteroidia > Bacteroidales > Muribaculaceae > Limisoma. Next base: position 25,601 of record URMA01000017.1, read on the forward strand.
TCAGGACCCCAACAAGGCCGTGCTGTCGGTTGTGTCGGAAGAGTCATTGCTCATCAAAAACTCCCCGGCCGTCAAAATCATTGTCAGCATTCTGGCGGAACTCGACAACTCCAACGGCAACAAAACCGACGACAATGGAGAAAACCGACTGGCTGGAAAGAATTTGGCACTGATTCGCAGCCGCTTCGACTATTATGCCAACAACGACCCGACGAAGACAATTTCGGAAGCCTTCGAAGCAGCGCTGAACGAAACGGAAGCCATCGACGCGAAAGCCCTGCTCAGTTCGGGCGACTGTGCCGGACTGGATGCCATCGTCAATCACATCATCAGTGCCTATATTTCCGACGAAATGCGCCGGGAAAACACGGCCTACATACAGGCATTCCAAGACTGTGTAATCGCCTATATGGCCAACTACGGCTCAAACCTGCACATGTTCCTCAAATGGTGGGACGAAGTGAAGACAAAACGCTCCATCTCCTCGTCGGACGACATCGACGCCATCAAGGTGATGACCGTACACAAATCAAAGGGTCTGGAATTTCCCTGCGTCATCATCCCCTTCTGTGATTGGGAATTTGACAAGGGCGGACAGGAATGGATTTCACAGACGGCAGAACTCGCCGAAGCACTGGGCATTAAAGACCCCGACAAATTACCGCCGATTCTGCCCATAAAACGCTCGGGCGACACAGAGAACCTGTTCAGCAAAGAATTCGAGGAACTGAAGCACGACAGTGTCATGGATTCGCTCAACAAAACGTATGTGGCATTTACGCGAGCCGTCAACGAACTGATTGTTTATTTCAAAGAAACGAAAGTCGATGAGGAGGGAATCAAGAATATGCCTCAGGCACTGATGTCGGTATTCGGAACCAACCAAACGACTGTCACAGCCCTGCTGAAAGACAATGCCCAAAGAGTCAAAGACCAGAACAAGGGCAAAAGCATCGATGATATCGTTGCCATCTACAGCAACCTGACCATCGCACCCAACGAATATTACAACAACGGTATTTTCGAACTGGGCACCTCCACCACAAAGGAGAAAAAGGACAAAGAAGCCAAAACGGAAAACCGCCGCCACACGATGCCGGCCTATGAAGTCATCAACCGACCGGAAATATGGCAGTTCGACCTGCCCGACCTGATCATGGAACAGCGCGACAGCCTGCAATACCGAGGCATTGTGCTCCACAACATCATGCGAAAAATCCATGTGGCTGCCGACAAGGACCATGTTATCCGCACATTCAAGGAACGTGGACTTATCAACAAGAAGGAAATGGAGGAGTTCAACGAAATCATTACCCGAGGGCTGAACAATCCCGATGCAGCCGTATGGTTCCAGAAAGGAAACAAATTGCTTCAGGAACGCACCATCGTGAACGAGGAAGGCAAGGAATACCGTCCCGACCGCGTGGTAAGGACTCCCGACGGACGAACCATTGTCATCGACTACAAATTCGGTGAAGCGGAAAACAAAAAGTATATCACCCAAGTCAGAAATTATATGAACATCATATCCAAAGCCACTTCGGGATGCCACCCGGAAGGCTACGTATGGTATGTGACAGAAGAAAAAATCATCCCGGTAAACAATTAATTCAGCCATGCTAAAAAAACTGCTGCTATCTCTTGCACTCCTGCTGCCAACGGCCGTACAGGCAGCCGACGACTATGCCGTATCGCCCAGAAGCTTCGGCCCCAACGCCCTGCCCGTACCCGACATGCTCGACGGTACCGTTCAAAAACGCCTTTATGCGGAAGTGGATTTCGACCTTCACAAAGGATTCTACGGCGATCTTACGAAAACCATTTTCGTCAAAGCCAACATTCCGCTGTTCACTCCACGCGTGAATCTCTCGCTCTGGATGCCGGTGATTGAATTCTACAAAAACACGCCGGAATCGCTCCAGCACCAGCAGTCGCCTGAACAGAAAACGAAAGGCCGCGAATTCGGCAATCTGTATGTGTCGACCGATATCCAACTGTTGCAGCAGCGCACCGGCTGGCGGCCCGACATCACGCTGCGTGCCGCTCTCATCACAGCGTCGGGCGACAGCGAACAGTATGCCCGCTACTACGACGCTCCCGGCTACTTTTTCGACATGTCGATAGCCAAATCCGTCTACTTTAAGGATGATTTTTTCAAGGAGCTGCGTTTTGTTGTCAACGGCGGCTTCCTCTGCTGGCAAGTGGACAAATCCGTACAGAACGATGCTCCGCTTTATGGTGTCAAGACGGAACTCGACACAAAAGTGTTCACCACATCTATTGCCTGGCAGGGATATTCAGGCTGGATTGACGACGGCGACAAGCCGATGGTCATTAAGGCGGACTTTATGCTCAAATGCAAGCACTTCCGTCCGCTTATAGCCTACCAGTACGGACTCCGCGATTATCCGTTCCACCAGTTCCGCATCGGTGTCGGCTATGTCTTTTAATCCCCATCGGTCATCCGACCGACAAACAAGGAAAACAGCGGAATAATTCAGGCCACCAACATGTTAATTTTCTTAAATTAACATTGTTATGTAATAAATTTGTATAGATTTGTAAAAATTTTATCAATTTATTATGGGAAAAAGGTGTATAATTTCAATTCTGCTAGTGTTTTTTATAATGGGCATTTGCTCAGCTCAAGAAACCGACGACGAAGTTTGGACAAAACGGAAGAAATATTTCAATCTCAGTTATTCCAACATCAATTTAAACATTGCTGACATCTACGATGCCAAAAGTAAATTTGCATTCGGTATCAACACAGGGAAAGTTTTCTATCTCCACAAAAAGCCTTTGTTGAACATAATGAAATTCGGCATTGACGCCACATTTATCAATCTGACCTACGCACAGTTTGCCGACGAGGAAATATTGCCAAACCGCAATGTTTTCTATCAAAACTATATGGATGCAGCTGACAGCAACTACGAAGAAGGCGACATCAACCTGGGCAACCATCTCATTGATGCCAGCCTGAGAGTCGGTCCGTCGCTTACCATCAATCCTATCGACAAGCTGAAAGTACATCTCTACTTTCACTACGTACCGACCTATTCGATGCTGTTGCTCGACAGCAATTTCAGCCACACCTACGAGAGCTGCTTCGACTATGGCGCCAGCATTTCCTACAAAGTAATCGGACTCGGCATTGAATACCGTTGGGGACATGCCAAGCACAACAATGCCACACTGCTGGAATTCTCCGACTACAACGACCGGACACAAATCAACACCGGCGCTTTGTCATTCTACATCAGTTTCAGATATTAACATTCCTCAGATATGAAAACCATCACTAAAATCTCAGCCGTTTTGTTCGGCTGCATGCTTGCCGTTTCCTGCGACACAGGATTGAGCAATGAAGAACTGGGAGTTGTCGACAACTCCGGAAACGGACGCCTCAACCCCGCCAACGTATATATCCGCCAGGAGCAAGTACAGAGAATTCATGGCCAAAACATTTTGGACTACACCTTCAACAATGAAGGATTCCTGACCGGCGTCATCTACGACGGACAACTCACATACAGTTTCGACTACCCGGAGAGCGATCCCAGCAAAGTCATTCTGACAGAATACACAATGGGCAACGACAATGAATACTACACGGAATTCACCATCGGCGCCAACGGCTTTGCCAATATGGCCATCAACACCTGCAACTATGAAAACTATCGGGAAGTCTATAAATTCTATTACGACTCGGAAGGACATCTTGTCAAATGCAATCTGGCAGGCGACGTTTATACCTTCAAATACGAAAACGGCAATCTGGTAGAACTTAAATCGGACGAACATACAGAAACGATAACCTACAACGAAAAAGCCAACGATTACGCCGTCATGCCGTATACCTCCGTATCGCCCAGCTACATCAATTCGTCGTTCGGAGTATCGCTGACACATGCTTTTCTTGCCGGTATTCTTGGCCGACCTACCAAAAATCTTCCTGCGACAACCCGAATCCATTACAACGACAACAGTGTTGACGATGTCAACTACACGTTCGTATACCGATATGACGGTTCTGGAAATCTGATCGGCATCAATTACGAAGAACGATAATTACATTTTCTTCTATCAAAATAACAAATGAGGACAACCACAAAACGTCGTTGCCCTCATTTATTTTTATAGAGTTATAAACTTTGTCACTTTCTGATGACGCGATGGCGCTCCGTACCGTTTTCCGTACGCACCATCACCACGTAAACACCTGATGGAACCTGGCTCAAATCCATGTTCAGAGAAGTCTGTCCGTCGGCCTGAGCCGTCAACATTCTGCGACCGTCGACGCTGAACAATTCCACCGAAACAATCGGAGAAACAGCTGTTACCGTCACATTGCCAACAGTCGGATTCGGATAAACCGATGAACTTGCTGCCATGGAATCGACACCTGACGGGTCAAGTACAACGAACGGCAACGTCCGTCCGACAAAAGTTTTATCCGAATCTGCGTTATCTTTATAACCGGAAATCTCCAGTTCATATTCCTTTCCGATAGCAAACTGGCTGCCAGCCAATTCAAACGGAATGTCCACAGTCGATTCTGTTGCAACATTCACATCAATGGTACCGCTGACAAGAGGATTGTTGGAGTATCCCTTTTCATATACCTTGTATTCCAGATTGCCGGAAGCGGAAGTATAGGCCACATTCTTCAAATTAAGCGAAACCGACACGTTTGTATCCAAAAGCGGATCACCCACAAATGCCATGCTCGTCACCTTCAGATAATTGTTCGGATCGTAGACATATACCCAACTGCCATATTTCTGTACGTAAATCCTTGACGTATTCTGGAAATGAATCCAATCGTAATTCATCCCTTCATACTGTTCTCTCGACATACCTTCGAAATAGTATGTCCCGTCGTCATAAGCGTCCATCGCGCAGAAACCGGCCACAACTTCAATCGTAGGTTGATACGTCATCGAATCGAACATAAAGGTTCCGTAATTACAAATTTTATAAAAACTGCCGGATTCATCAAACAATGCGATACCAACATACGCCGTCATCGCTTCATCATTGTAATTTGTCAGATTGTGTATCATGATATTCTGCGACCATCCGGAGTAAATCTTGCTTTCTCCCGTAGTAAGTCCTCCCTTACTGTCCGCCGTGTCATAATAACCGAATGCAAGCTGCTTGCGCGGAGCATTTCCTTCCATCACCGTAAATCGGAAAGGTTCCAGATCCGTATCAATGGGCACTTCATTATTGGAACTGTCAACAAAGCATAACGTGCAGTAATAGCTTGTGCCCACTGTAAAATACTGTGCCAAAGAGAAAGCGAATGTCGTTTCAAAATCAACGTTGTCATAAATCGTCACATTATCGTCCAGAAACCCGATATATGCGTCATCTGAAGCTGAATAGATCTTCAATCTTAGAGCCCCAACGGCAGTAATATCACTCACGTTCTCAACAACACATTTTATATTCATCGATTCATCGGTATAAACTTCCGTAGGTCCTTCCATCGGTGTATTCATTTCCAGTTTCAGTTCGTTCGGAAGGACAGTTACCAGGTCTCCCGACACCTCGAAGGTGATAAACGAACGCGACTGAAAGTCTACCCATTCTCCTTCATAACCGTTTTCACAACTTTGGAGCGAAAGCGTATAGCGACCGTCGGCCAACTGACTAAAGTCAGGACAACCAAAAGTAAAATCAATTTGAGAATATAAATAATACGATGGCAATTCTTCAATTACATAATAGTTGAGTCCGGCTACCACTATGTCATTGTCTTCATTTTTAACGCAAGCCCGCACTAATCCAGAATAATCACGAGTAGAACAGTTCCACAAACCGTAAACAGAGAAATTCAGCTGCTCATTCTTATTGCAAGAAACGACATTCGCTACCAAACCGGCAACATCATTTCCAGAAGCAATCACATAGTCTAATCTCACCTGCTTTGCGGGAGCCACGTCTCCATCTCGGTAAGGCATCAACGTAACAGCTGACTGATACATGAAATAACCTCCGTCCGACCCGCCAATACCCTGCTCGTTCGGATTCATGTAGTTCACATTGAAATAACCGTTCGACATGCCGCCCCAACCCCAATTCACATGAAAATAGCCATCGGAATTGCATCCGTCGACAACAAAGGCATGACCGGATCCGCTGGCACTATTACCACTAAAATAAACCGGACGTGACTGCTGCAATTCTGTCACCAGCAAATCGACAAATTCGGAAGACGACATTGACAAACGAGAATGAATTTCAGGCTGATAACGAAAATGCTCGCGCATTGCACGCTCTACCATTACATCATTGGAACCACTGCCGCCCGGAGCATAATTCATTTCCAAAGCCACACCCAAATCCGCCATCAGTTGGGCAACGGCCTCACCTTCTTCCGACGTCCATTCATTTACAATGTTCCAATTTTCGTCATAATAGGAAGTGTAAGTGTCGCGCATCGTGTCCCACTCGTAAGTTTTGGTAAAGTCGGCGCTCAACACTCCATAACTGGAATTGTAGGAATAACTGCCCACACCGTTGACGGGCCATTCCCAATATTTCATAATCTGAGCCAACGCCGTAGCCACACATCCCGTAGGACAACGCTCTTGAGCATCGCTGTCATAAGGACACATGTCATTGTAAGGCATACTCTGATTCCACATAATCTGGCCCAACAGCGGCTGAATTACCGGAAGCGACGGCATCAGATTGTTTTTTAACGGTTTGGCCTCCGAACGACGCACGGCTTTCACATACTCGGCATAAGCATCCAGCCACGACGAAAGGTTGTCGGGAAGGTTTTCCATGTCGAGCGTCCCGCTGTCGGAATAGCCGACCAGTTCCGTCAGGCTGTCGTCACCCGAGACAATGACAAATCCCTGGTTCTTGGCAGCATTAAACACATAATACTCGGCATCGGAAGAAACCGATGCCACCCCGGAAGCCTTTTGCTTCCACGGCGTTGTCGCCAATGATTGATTGTACTTTTGGGCAATCCGATAAGCCTCCGACTCTGACAACTGTGCAGCATGCAGACTCCAACCTGTAATCAAAAGCGTCCCTAATAGAAAGAATCGTTTCATAATTTTTATTTTTGTGTTTCCATTAATCGCAAATTTAATAAATTTCAACGATTTACAAAATATCTGACAAACAAAAAAACCGGACAGTGTCGTAAAATGACACTATCCGGCATTATCCTATTGCTAAACAGAAGTTCAGCGAACCAAAACTTTCCAGACTTTTCCGGCAACCTTCACGAAATAAACTCCCGAAGCGTCCATTGGTATTTCACGGTCGGCCGTCGTGCAAATGCAAACACCCGACAAGTCGTACACGGCTGCCTCTTCGGCCGTACCGTCAATGTGAATCACATTGCCGCGCACCGAAACAGATACATTATCGCCACCGACAGAAGCCACACCCGACGGGTCGACAACCTCTACATAAGCCACCGTTTCGCCTCCGGTGAAATCCAATTCCACATTGTTGGAAGCCGTGAAATTCTCCACCTCCACACGATAACGGCCGGCTGTCATCGAATTAAGCAAACGCAAACTGGCACTCACAACCTGTTCAGAGTTTTTGCCAACAAAAACATTTACCGACGACTTGAATACCTTTTTATTTGTATCATCATTGTATACTAAAAGAGACATAGTACCAATGAAATCATACCCAGAGTCGTTTTTCAAAGTTACTTGGAAATCAGCAGTACCACCCACATTCACTTGTTCAGTCAATGTTTCAAATTTCTCACAGCTGATGACAGCCGTAGGAATAACAGGTTCTACTACCTTGATTTCATTTCCGGAAACAGAAATGTTGATACCGTCGACAGCCACACGCACCCAATCATCATAGCCATCCTGTCGTGAAATCATGCGAATCGTGTAATTGCCGTCAGGCAAAGCCGCTAATTCTTCATTTGCCACCAGTTTTTCCGGGTAGTAAGTAAGATTAAATCGTCCCACGACAGCAGCATTCGACGCTGTCACAGCAATCCGTTCTCCATTCTCATCGAAAATTCCCAGAGCAAAATCACCATAATAGTCAAGACTATATGTATTCCAAATACCAAAATATTCCACTTCGAAGTCTTCACCTTTCTCAATTGACTCCTGCAAGGCTTTCACATAACCGTCACCACCGTTCCAAACGGTAGAGTCAACAAGGCGCATGACAAACTGTCCATAAGAGCCATTGCCTGTCTTGTCAGGATAAGCAACGACAATAGACTGCATCTCATTGTAGCCGCCGCTACCGCCACCTGTTCCCAGGTCATTCGGATTCATATAGCTGACATTGAAATATCCGTCGGAAATACCGCTCCATCCCCAATTGACGTGAAGATAATCATTGGAATCATAGCCATCAACAATGAAAGAATGGCCGCCGCCCGAACCTTGACCGTTGAAAACGAGCGGACGTTGATTGTCAAGTTCCTCCTTAATGCGGGAAAGGAACTCTTCTTCGGTATGGCCGTCACGGGTTATCAAATCGGCATGGTAATTGAAATAATTGCACAAAGCCAGGGACATATCCGTATCGGTAGCACCGCTTGAATAAGGGCCATAGCCCATTTCAAGAGCAACGCCGCAGTCGTACATCAGTTTGGCTACGGCATTAGCTTCCGTGTCATTCCATTCATTAATGATATTGTTGTCTGAATCATAATAGCTTTCATAACGGTCCTTCATGTTGGCCCAATCGTAAACCGATTTGGAAAAGTCGACCGAAAGGACGCCATAGCTGGAATAATAACTTTTTGTGCCTTTACCCTGCACCGGCCATTCATGATAATTTATCAGCTGTGCCATGGAAGTGGCAGCACATCCGGTAGGACAAGTCACTTTGTAATTCGAGTCATAGGGACAAAGCAAATTATACGGTTCACCCTGATTCCATCGTGTGATCACCAACGGTCCTACCACAGGTGTTCCATTGTTTACAATAGTTCGCATCGGTTTTGAACTCCCGTCACGCACACTGCGGACAAATGCGGCATACCCATCCAGCCATGCACGGAGATTTTCCGGCGCATTTTCTGAACGGAACTCGCCTTCAGTCGAATAGCCCACCAGTTCCGTCAGTTCGTCATCACCCGAAATGATGACAAACCCTTTATTGTCATTGGAATTAAACACATAATATTCAGGACTTTCCTCCGACATTTCCAAGCCCTTCATTTTCGCAGGGCCAAGATTCTGTCCGACATTTACCGCTTCTCCCAAATATTTTTCAGCTATCGATGCGGCTTGAGAAACACTGATTTGTTCAGCTGAAACACCGCCATACACCGACAACAAAACAACAGAAAATAATACTTTTTTCATCTCAATTTCTAAGCAGAATATGATTTCAATTTACAATTTGCAAAGATATTAAAATAATCTGTTCTTTTCCGCAAAATGCTACAATCTTTATACAAATGATGGAGAAAAACCTTTAAAGTTTCATTTTTTGTAGAAAAAATCCGAAAAAAGCACAGAACGGCATCCTCTGTCTTAACATCTGTTCAGTTCTTCTTTCATTTAAAAATTATCTTTCGCCAACGGACATCAATTCCCGCAAACAAAATCCTGATAAGGCTCACCGCAAACCTCCCGAAAATGCACAAAAAAACGGAATCCACAAGAATGGATTCCGTTTTTATTCTTTATCTACACTCGAAGATTAAGCTTCGTGGATAGCTTCGCTCGGGCAGTTTTCTGCGCAAGTTCCGCAGCTGATACAAGTATCTGCATCGATTTTGTAGATATCGCCTTCAGAGATAGCTTCAACTGGGCACAATGGTGCGCAAGTTCCGCAAGCTACACAAGAATCAGTGATTACGTAAGCCATTTTATAAGAATTTAATTAGTTTGTTATGCAATTCGTTTGGCAAAGATAATACTTTTTCTGTTCCACCAATCTTTTAATCACAACATACAGAATACGCCCTTGCGCACATATTTAATTATCAGACACATACCATCGCTTATTTGGACTAAATCCAATTAGCGAGCAATTCACTGGAGCAAACAGATGAAATACGGCCAATTTTCCGTAATTTTGCACGGATAATTTTTATACGGACATGCAACCCCTATTCAGCATCATCACCATCACTTTCAACGCCGCCAGAGAACTGCCGGCAACACTTGCCAGCGTCAAGGCACAAACATTCACCGACTACGAGCATCTCATCATCGACGGAAAGTCGAAGGACAACACCGTGGAGCTGGCACGCAACAGCGGAATCGCCAATATGCGCATTACGTCGGAACCCGACCGCGGACTTTATGATGCCATGAACAAGGGAATCCGTCAGGCCACCGGGAAATATCTCATTTTCCTCAACGCCGGCGATGCCTTCCATGCTCCGGAAACACTGAAGCAAATCGCGGAAACAATCACCGAAAACCATTACCCCGACATCGTCTACGGACAGACACAGCTCGTCGATGCCGAACGCCGGTTTGTGGGAATGCGCCACCTTACCGCACCTGAACACCTCACGTTCGACAGTTTCAAACATGGAATGCTTGTCTGCCACCAGGCATTTATCGCAAAACGGGAACTGGCGGAAATGTACGACCTTCGCTACCGCTTCTCCGCCGACTATGAATGGTGTCTGCGTTGCCTGAAAAAAATGAAGACAAGCGCCTACACCGGCACTACGATTATCGACTATCTGATAGCAGGAATCACCGACAAGAACCACAAGGCTTCCCTCAAGGAACGCTACCACATCATGTGCGACTACTACGGCACGCTGCCCACCATCGTCCGCCATATCGACTTCTTCGCCCGCAATCTGAAAAGGAAATTCAAATAATCAAATCGTAAACCCTACGGACAGACTCGCTCCATGGCTGGCATATCCACGGAAAGTTGACATCAGCGAATAGCCCAGCCGCCAATATATGGAAGCAGGCATACGTTTCAACAACGCATTATGCTGGAAATGCAACTGCAATGAATTCAAGTCGGCAGAAAGATTCGCATAATTACGCCGAAGCATTTCGTCCGAATACGGGAAATAGTCGGGATTTTCCACTCGCTGAATCGACGACAGACAGTGGAGCCATCCACCTTGAACACCGAAAGAAAACAGATGCCGTTCCAGGCGGCAGTGTAAACTTGCGGCCAGGCGCAAGCCAACCCGGTCGAACGCTTGCGAGCGTAACGGATAATAGCTTTCCTCTTCCTGACGATATCCTGCCGACGGCATCAGCTCCAGTGTCCATCTACGTCCGGCAAACGGCTGTAACAAAACGGCCGCCATCACTTGCTTTTCCGTATATTTATAGGGTGTTGTCGAAGTTATTTCGTGCCAGTTCGTCGTTCCGTCGTCATATATCCGTTCGCTTCCGGAACGCACAGAATACGAGCCGTCCAATTGCAGCTGCACACGACGCAATTTCCAGACAATGTCCATTTCATATTTCATCTGGTCAACATCATTTATCGGAGCATTGCTGAGTGACGGCAACTGTTTCTGCAATTTATAATTCTCCACCTGCAGCCCGGCATCAACCCCGGTTTCCCCCAGTCGCTTCAACGTAATGCCGCCCCGATAGCTGCGCCCTTTGTAGGCAGCCTCCGTCCGAGTTCCGGCAAAACGGACATAGTGCATGCCCAATCCACTCATGTGGTAGACAGGCACACTGCCCAACGGGTCAAGAAAAGCGATGGTCTGATTTTGGGTATAGCGTTCGGCAAAGACATGCACGCCCAACGAATAACGGGCCGTCATTTTGCAGCTTCCTCCAACGGTAGCATTGATATACACGGAATTGTCTTTCGGCCGGGGATCTGTCTGACGGTAATGGAGCGCTGAAGAATAGGCCATCTGCACACCGACGGAAAAACGATTGAGCTGAATGCCGTAACCGCCTTTGAAATAATAGGATTCATAATTGAGATTGCCTCCGATAGTGTCGGCCGTCACATAGGGGAAAACGCGTTCGTAGTCCGCATTCTCATTCCATTTGACATCGAATTGAAGTCCGTTCCTGTAGCGGGCCTCTCCCCATGCACACGAGCGGTTGTCCAACCTGACATAAGACAATGCTTCAAACTCCGCAAACCGCTCGCCTGCTCCCGTCTGCATCAGGTACTGACTGTCTGACCGGTTTTCTTCATAGCCGACAGCAAGTGAAGAAAACGAGCTGTCAAACCGCAACGGCTGATGGGCAGGGTTTTCATAAACAAGTTGGGACAGAGTATGACGGAATGACAGACGGTCGGCAACGACATCCAAATGTGTTTCAGCCACCGGCTGTGCCATTACCGCCAGAGGCAGGAGAAAGCAACAAATAAGTCCGCTCTGTTTTTTCATTTTACAGACAAATTAAACAAGCCTGACAGATATTTTTTTAGGACACCTGCCAGGCCGATTAAAGTATTATTTAAAAACATGATTCGGGTCGGCTTCCACCCTATTTTCAAAATCGGCAGAAGAGTCGTTTGTATCCACCAGCTTGTGTGTTCCTGCATCCACTTTCCGGCGTACACATTTTCCGAAACGGTTTTCATCAAAATCAATCGCACTTACCGAAGCATAGCCTTTGTCGAGCGACGGGTCTGTCACAAGCCATTGCGGACCGGTTGCCGGACTGAGGTTGACGGCATCGACCACCCAACCGTTAGGCAGCATATAGCCGCTTCCTTCCATTTCTGTCTGAAAATCGTTGAAAATAAACAGCCATTTGTAGTCGTAATGGTAATTCGTAACAAACTGCTCCGGAGTTATCCGGTTCACACCGTCGTTCAGATAAGCCAGCGCATAGGCCTTGACCCCTCTTGTATGCGGCTGCCAGAGTGTAGCTGACTCTTTCATTACAGGAATGAGATTGGGCACTTCTGGGTTGTCGGAGTCTGTAAAGTCAGGATTGCTCGACTCCGCCCACCATTCAAAGTCAGCATGCGAAAGGTCGAACGAATTCGGATTGATATTTTTATGATTGATAGCGTTGTCACAGATGAGAAGTGATTCACCCGGTTTGACAGGATACTGCGTTCCGTCGCCGGGAACCATAAAGCCGGTAGCCACTGTCATGGCCTGATTCATGATGTCGGGCGTATAGTTTTGTTTCATGTCCGTCTGGAAGTCAGATTCAAACAGGCACAGTCCGTCGGCATAGAGCGTCTCGTCACTGTTATTGACAATGCGGAAATAGCTGTCACCCGTATATGTCTTACCTTCCGGAGTACGGGTTCCCGAAAGAAAGATTTCGGCAAAAACAAAACCCTCCTTAACTGTATGGAAATAGGTTTCCAGCGAAATGTTCACAGCCCCTACGGCCTTCACGCTCTCCTTACTGCCACGGATAACCGACGTCACTACTTTTCCGTTCAGCGTATATTTGATGTTTCCTTCCAGCTCAATATTGTAAAGTCCCTCTTCTACCTGAATCGTGACAGGAGCCGAAATGCTCTCGTATTTATATTCCTTCGACTGGCCGGTCGAAAGGTTTTTCATTGTGATTTTCACATTGGTAATTTCCGTTGCAGTCACGTTGGCGGGAGCCGTATAGTAAACTGTCATATCCGACATTTTCATCAAATCCTTCTTTTCATCATGACAAGAAGTAACGACTGCCAACGAAAGCGCCAACAGCCCGGCAAACAAAATTTTCTTTTTCATACAAAGTTAATTTAATGGTTTCTATTTAAAGTTTAAAATTCAATTCCATACCGAAATAGGGAGAAAACGTGCGCCGTACGACGAACCCGTTCACCTCATAATCGGGGGCATAGTTCAAAATCCGGTCGGCAAAAAACGCCAGAGTCATAAACTTTCCGAACCGTTTGCTGGCCTTGAAGTTCGTACACATGTAGAACCGCTTTCGGTCTATGATATCGTTCTTCCGATTGTTTGTCAAATTCAAATGCTTTTTGTAGACATCGGCGGCATCCTCTTCCGTGTATTCGCGAAGCACACCGTCCGTTCCCATATAGGCAATCGGCTTAGCTCCGGTGGCAGGCGATTCATAGCGGCCTGCCATATAGCACTCCGCCGTTGCCGACAGATTGACCCCAAGCCTGTCAATGTAGGTGTCAACAATAAAGTTCGACGTGAACTGCTGACGGATATAGCTGTCTTTGTAATCGTACAGCCCGATATAGAGGTCGCTCACCGCCACATTGCCGATGACGGCACTCACCGAACGGAACTGCGGCCGGCTGTTTTCATATATGTCATAAAACCAGGCTCCGTTCACCGTCAGACGTGTTTCTACGACCGGGAAACGCGGAGAAGAATACTGAAACTCAAGTCCTTCCTTATAGATACGCGACCCGTTCTGCATCACGCCATAGGTGCGAAGCACCCGGGTCTGTTCATAAGGTAGATTTTCCAACGACGGAGGCCCCGTCAGTTGTGAAGCATCAATGCCCGATGTATCGTATTTTTTATAGGCAAAACTTCCCACCATCGCCACATTGCGAAATCCGTCGGTCATGTCCTCCTGAAAATATGTCACCGACAGACTATGCTTTTTGTATTCAAGATTCATCCTAACTTCCCACTTGAAATTGTGGGCCGGCAAGATGGAATAGTTGTTGCGGTCAATGACGTAAGTTTGCAGGTTAATGCGTTTGTAGTCGGAGTTCGGATGCCAGTAGTTCAGTTGAGTAAGGTCGATAAACAGCCGGTCAGGATAGAGAATATCAATGGTTGGCATCTTGTGCATATAGCCTACACCGCCGGAAACCGAAGTCTGTAGCCCGCCCCACTCCGGCAAATCCCATTGCAGGTTGATGCGAGGGTCGGCAAACAGACGGCGGCACATGGAAAATTCAGACGAAAGGCCTGTCATCATCGAACCTCTGACACCGGCCATTGCCGACAGCTTATGACGTGCAATCGGCAGTTCCATCAAATCCTCGATATAGAACGACACGACGCTCGAAGCCGGTATATCGTAATAGGCACGTGGACGGTGGGCAGTTCCGGCATAAATCGGCCTTGTCACATCATAAACAAAACCACGGCCAAAATTCTTGCCGTACTGCCATTCGAAGCCGCCGGAAAAACGATGTTTCAGCATTCCGGTCTGCACTTCGCCCTCGGCATCAAGGCGGAGTGTGGAATAGAACGGCTTGCCGTCGACCGTCTGACTTGCCAGATACTTGTAGGGCAGAAACACGCCGTCAAATTCCCCTTCCGAATCATATACAGGGGCAACGGCATCACGGTCGAGCGAAACGAATTTTGTCTGCGTTATTCTGTCGATTGACAATCCTGCTGTATGGGAAAAGACAACGCTCCGCAAAAAGTCATTCTCATTGTTAAGCCATTTCAGACTGTTGTAGAGTTGCAGGTTATGGTAAGCAGACTTGTAGCGTTCGTCCTTCTGCTTCTGTATTTCGGGGTCATACTTCACATTGTCGACGCTGCCCGTGTAGTCGGCGTTGACATTCCACACAAGAGAGCCCTTGCTTCGCAAAGCCCAACTTTTACGCATACGGGCAGATAAGTTGATCCGACGGTACGTTTTGAACGGGTCGCGCGGGTCAATTCGCGAACTGGAGAAACCGGCATCGGTATTCAGGTTGAGCGAATGCCGTTCCCATTCCAACCCCTTGCCGACAGCAATGATTTTACCGAACTGGTCGGCTTTGACTCTTGCCTCAAAAGGAGTTCTTCTGCTTTTACGCGTGATTTTCACCAGTCCGCTCGTCAAGTCACCGTATTTTACCGAAGGAATCCCCCTGACAATTTCCACTGACTCGATATTGTCCGTTGGAATAGTACGCATGTCTACACCGGCAGATGTATGGTTGCGCGCATAGTCCGGTTCGCCCTGATAACTATCGGGCAGGTATTGCAGATTGGCGTCCGTATTCAATGCAGCCCCGTCAATGACAAATTTTACGCCCAGCGAAGAAGTGCTGTAATTTTCATCGGAAATTCCCACTTCCCGCAGTTTGATAGTGTTGGCGGCACTCATGTTGGGAGTCTTGGTCGACCCTCCCGGCAAAAGAGCCAGCAAGTCGGTAAACGAGGACGGCTGCAAATGGAGCATGGCTTCGCTGTTAATGACCGAAGTGCTTGTCATGCCTTTCTTCTCGGATGCGGTCACCACCACTTCCCGTAACCGGACGGCATCCGGAACGATTTTCAGCAACAACAGCGTGTCGGCCTTCAGGTCAACGACAACCTCATTGGGCAAATAGCCGACAAACGAGACATGCAGCCGGCATTTTCCTTCGGGCACTCCGTTCAGACAGAAAAAGCCGTCGATATCGGTTGTCGTTCCCTGACGGAACGTCCCGCCACACTCTGCCGACACGGCGGCAAAGGGAAGCGGAGCATTGTCAGATGCATCCAGCACATATCCGCGCACCGATTCCGCCAACGCCTGCAAAGGCATTGTCAGCAACAGCGCATATATAAGGTGTCGGAGTCGTATGTTCATGACGATTCATTTTTTGAGAGCAAAATTAGACCGTACAAAATCACACGACAATCGCTTTTTTTAGGTATTGTTTTCAGGAAAATCGCAAAGAATTGCGATTGTGGTGTCTTTACGGGCAACCTACTTTTGTGTTACTGATAAATTGAAAACCAATGACAGATAAAGTAATTGAATGTAAAGGCCTTACACACTACTACGGCAAGCGGAAAATCTATGAGGACCTGAATTTCGATGTCCCCAAAGGACGGATTCTCGGACTGCTGGGAAAGAACGGTACGGGCAAGACCACCACCATCAACATCCTGATGGGCTATCTGAAGCCGAGAGCCGGAAAATGTGAGATTTTCGGCGAGGACATCCAGCGCATAACTCCTGCAACAAGAGCGAGAATCGCCCTTCTGCTGGAGGGACACATCCAGTATGCCTTCATGACAATCGAGTCCATCGAACACTATTATTCCGCATTCTATCCGAAATGGAACCGCAATGCCTATTATGAACTGATGAACAAGCTGAAAGTGACGCCCCACCAGAAAATCGCGAACATGTCGTGCGGACAGCGGTCGCAAGTGGCACTCGGGCTGATACTCGCCCAAAATGCAGACCTGCTGGTACTCGACGACTTCTCGCTCGGACTGGACCCGGGATACCGCCGGCTTTTCATTGAATATCTCCACGAATATGCCAAGGCGGAAACAAAAACCATATTTCTCACTTCGCATATCATTCAGGACATGGAGCGCCTTGTGGACGACTGTATCATCATGGACTACGGCCGCATCCTCGTGCAGCAACCCGTTGACCAACTGATGAAAAACTTCAAGCGTTACAGCTACCGGCATTCGGGAGCCGCACCCGAACTGCATTCCGACAGGATTTACAATCCGTCGATTATTAAGGACAGCGCCGAACTCTACTCGTTCGAGGACCGCGCTTTCGTCGAGCATCTGCTACGGAAATCAGGCGTGAGCTACAGCGAGTTGAAGGAAGAAACGATGAGTCTTGAAGATGTGTTCATCGGATTGACCGGCAAATACTAACCAGCGTAAACGTAAAGACAATATGAAAAAAGCTATTTTCTTCAAAGAATGGATAAAGACACGATGGTATCTGCTGGCTGCGCTGGTAGTTTTTGTAAGCTACACGCTCTATATCATCCTGCGCATCGGAAACGCCATTGAATTCAAGGGAGCCTCCCATCTGTGGGCTATTCTGCTGACGCGCGATGTCATTTTCATCGAACCGATGCAATATGTCCCCATGCTATTCGGGTTGCTTCTCGGCGTGGTCCAGTTTGTTCCGGAAGTGGTACAGAAACGCCTGAAACTGACGCTTCACCTGCCCTTTCCGCAACCCGGCATGATGCTCGGCATGATGTTCTACGGATTGGGCGCACTCACAATAATAACCGTCGCACAAACAGCAGCATTATGGATTTTTCTGCAACAGTATATGGCTGCCGAACTCATTGCCCATATCCTGCTTTCCTCTTTGCCGTGGTATGCAGCCGGCTATGCCGCCTATATGATGACCTATGCCGCATGTATCGAGCCTTCGTGGCGCATGCGAATCCTGATTATCCTCACGGGCATCGGACTGCTGCGCATCCACTTCCTGCTTGATGTGCCACAAAGCTACAATTCATTTATTGGCCCGCTTTTTCTCTTCGATCTGGCCGCGCTGCTGCTCATTTTGCGCTCCATGGTCAGATTTAAGGAAGGCTGTCAGGACTAAACTACCGATTATCAACACTGCAATAACAATCCAATGAAACTCTCTGGAAAAATATACCTATACATGGCTGCCATCCTATTATTGGCATGGCTGCTTCCCTGGCTCTATGCCATCTGCACGGCCGAATCGAAGTCGACACCCTTTACACTCTACAGCTGCATTGTCGACGATTTTGCTTCGCTGAAAGTGAACGATGAAGGAAATATCGTTTACTTCGACCGAAAAGGCAACCGCTATACGGATGCGCAGTTTGATTCTATTCTGCCCATGTTCTACTACCGGCAACTGCTTTCAGAAAGCCGGATGCCCGATACCATCAAGGGTGTAGCCATCACGGCTGAAAACATACAGCACCATAATTTCAACATGCGCCTCTCGCCGTCGGATGTCAACAAAACGACACCCAAGCTGTATATGATGCTGGAATCCATGCCCAAGCGTGTCGATCTGGAAGAACCAGTAGAAGCATTCCGCTCGACCGACAACGGACTGGAATTCATCAATATGGAAACCAACACGGTCAACAAGGTTCGCAGCCGGGAATTTACGGATGTAATGAAGCGCAAAGGCTTCGTGTTCCCCATCGGTAAAATCAACGGCAACCCGTCGACAATGAAAGGCTACGACGAAGGTTACGTGATGACCGACAGCAAAGGTTCGCTTTTCCATGTAAAGCAAATCAGCGGAAAACCTTATGTCCGTGCCATCACACTTCCGGACTCCGTCAAAGTGGAATCCCTGATGATTACCGAATTTCCCCACCGCAACACCCTTGCCTATCTGTTCACCGCAGACAACCGGCTGGCTATCGTCGGCAGGGACTATTCCGTACATAAGACAACCGTCGAATACAATCCTTACCGACAAGGGCTGACCATCATCGGCGACATGTTCTACTACACCGTAAAAGTAGCCGACACAGAGGAAGAGCACTATTATGCGCTTGATGCTTCTACCTATAAAACCGTTGACGACATGGTGAACCGCTACGCCGACGATACGACTAATCTGTCGGAATACATTTTCCCCTTCAAAGTGTCGTTCACATCCTATAACGACGGATGGGTTTATCCGCGTATCGGCGAATTTTCCCTAAAGGCACTCCCGTTGGGACTGGTGCTTGCCGTCCTGTTTCTGTTCGTGGCAAAACGTCAGGGCAGGCGCAAATATCCGGCTCTGTTGCCAATATTTGTGTTGGGCATTTATCTGTTTATACCGCTATTACTAATTAAAAAATAATTTTAGTATGAGAAAAACAATTTATGCAGCCCTGCTCCTTTCTGTAGCAGGCTTGATGGGCCTGACAAGCTGCGGCTCATCGTCAAAAACCGATTCAGCCACTGTTGCCGCCGACACAGTAGCCGTCAGCAGTGTAGACGACATTCTGGCAAAAACCGACAGCCTGGTCGGCAAGACCGTACAGGTGGAAGGCGTGTGCATGCACATCTGCCAGCATGGCGGCAAGAAAATCTTCCTTATGGGAAGCGATGAAAACAGCGTCATCCGTGTGGATGCCGGAGAAAAAATCGGCAGTTTCCCGAAAGATGCCGTCAACAGCGTTGTTGTCGTTACCGGTACCGTTATGGAAGAACGCGTCGACGAAGCCGACATCCTGCAAATGGAAGAGCAGTACAAACAGGCTACGCTCGAAAAGCACGGCGAACAAGGCGGAGCAAGCTGCTCAGCCGACAGCAAGGCGATGGGTGAAAACCCTGCCGACAGTTTCGCGCAACGTATGGAAAGTTTCCGCAACAAGATTGCCGAACGCCAGGCCA
>URMA01000018.1 GCA_900548875.1 uncultured Porphyromonadaceae bacterium
CGGGAGGCGCTACCCGCCGTTCCGTACTGGTGAATCTGGGTGGGGGCGTGGTTACTGACCTCGGAGGTTTTGCCGCCGCCACGTTCAAGCGCGGTATGCGTTTTATCAATGTGCCGACCACGCTGCTCAGTGCCGTCGACGCAGCCGTTGGCGGAAAGACGGGCATAAATTTCAACGGGCTGAAAAACGAGCTTGGCGTTTTCTGCGAGGCGCAGGCGGTCGTTATTTCCACCTGCTTTTTCCGTACGTTGCCGGAACATGAAATAAAGTCGGGCTATGCCGAAATGCTGAAGCATGGATTGCTGAGCGGCGAGAAAGCCTACAAAAAACTGCTTGCCTACGATTTTGAGTGCAGCGACGGCGACGAACTTCTGTCATTGTTGCAGGAATCGGTGGAAGTGAAACGCCGTATCGTGGAGCAGGACCCATTTGAAAAGGGACTGCGTCGGGCGTTGAATCTGGGACACACGGCAGGGCATGCGTTTGAAAGTTTCTCCATGCGCCATGGCCGTCCTGTGTCGCACGGCTATGCCGTAGCCTGGGGACTGGTGGTGGAGGCCGTTCTGTCGAAACTGGTCAAGGGCATGGACAGCGAGATTCTCTACGGCCTTGCCGATTATGTATATCGTCATTACGGAGTATTCCCGATAACTTGCGACGATTACGACGAGCTGTTGGAACTGATGCGCCACGACAAGAAAAGCGAATCGGGCGAGTACAACTTTACGCTGATTCGCCGCGTAGGGGAGGTGGAAGTCGACTGCCATTTGCCGGAATCGGAGATACGTACGGCACTTGATATCTATCGGGATTTGATGCACATATAGCAGCTTCCGTCGCGGGGCGGACTATTGTCCGGCACCGACGGTTATCTTTACGTCATAACTGAGGAGCGTGTATGCCACTTTATAGGGTGTAGCGCTCCTTTTCGGTTTTTTACCGAGGTGGTAGTAGAAATTATGTTGGCGGTCGAATGAGCGTACTGATATCTGGCGCGTGGCTGCTGCCGGAATGTCGCAGTTTATGTCATGGAATTCTTCATGAATCATGGTCCCGTCGGGCATGCTGTAAGTGAACTTGACGCAAAGGCGCGAGATGTGGAAGGGCGTTTCGTTGGTGACGAAAAATGTTTCGTTGGCATCATTCAGGGTTTTGCTGTAGCCAGAAAATGTGATGCGGTCGGCATAGCGGAGTGTGTCGGCCGGGCCGGTCTGTTGCAGCTCTTCGATGACGGAAAGCGGTGTTAACTGTGGGCGCAGGGTGTTGACCTTGCGTCTGGCTGACAGTGGAAATATGGCAGCGACGATAAGAATCAGGGGCAGAATGTGTTTCATTGTCAGAAGTATATGGTTTCGTTTTCGGCGTTGTCTGTCTCTATTTTTCGTAAGCCGGGTTGCGGCTTCTCCTTGTCGAAATGCGGATAGATTCCGAGGCCCTGCAGTGTGGCGTTGGGGATGACTCTTGCCAAATTTACTCTCAGCCTGAAGGTTAGTTCCGGATTGCTGAACAGCACTGCCTTGCCCTTCGCCGTGATTACGGCCTTGCTTTCGACAAGCGTGTGCGACAGGCCTTCTTCCAGATCGCGGTAAATGTAGCAATAGAGTTCCGAAGGTGCTGCTGCACGCACCATATAGCCTATAATCGTTCCCCGGTCGACGGTTTTGTCGGCCGATTCGATGGCCACAATCCGATAGTATGCCGGAGAATGGAACGCAGAGGTGTTTTCCGTGTGCTTTTCAATTCCTACAATCATGCCCCTTTCGGGATATGCCCAAAGCCCTGTCAGGCTGTCGGCTGACTGCTGGACATGTTGCGCCGGCTTCCAGTCATAGCCTCTCAGCGGTTTCACTGAGTCGGGAAATTCCATTGCTGCCAAGCAGAGCGGCAAGAGGAATGTCAGTATGACTAAAAGCCGGCGCATATTATGTGATTGTCGTTACCTACATGTTGAATCGGTATTGCAGACCAAAGCTGAATATTTCCTTAAACTGCCAGTATTTCCACTTGTCGTTGTAGTTGGCCGAGTCGTCGAAACGAAGGTGGGCATAAATCTGCGTGGAAATGTATTTGTTTACCGAGAAATTCATTGTCGTTTCCAGGTCGCTTTGCAGATAGGAATAGTCGGAGAAGACGAACCAGCGGGAGGACAGCGAAATGCCCGGAACGATAGTCCATGTCAGCTTGCACTCGCTGCTCGAACCTATCTCATGTCCCAGTCTTTTACCGTTTGAGATACCGTAGACCGACGGGTCGACACGCGAGTCCTTGCAAATCTTCATGTTGTAGGAAAGCGGTGACAATGACGCGTCGAACTGGCATGTTCCACGGCTGTTCGACGTGGAATACGTCATACCGATACCGGTATTCAGTTCACCCGGGGTGAGGAGAGAGGCTGTCAGATTATAGGTGTTGGTTTCGTAGTTGTTCAACAACTGTGTCTTGAACTGGAGGTTCATACTGTAGTAGAACTTTTTCGTAGCCTTGATACCGAATTTTGTGTTGAATTGCAGGAGGTCTTCATTGATGGCATAGTCGCGCAATTCATCGTCGGGCGCGGAGTTCAAGCCCAGTTTGTACTGGAATGTCATTTCGAACAGCTTGTTCGGGTTCAGCGTCTGGTTCAGTTTCAGGTCGTAGTAGATGTTGCCGATGGCGTTGAGGTTCTTGGTTCCGCCCTGATACCAGTTCTCCGACAAGTAGGATTGTGAGAATTGCAGCATGGAACTGAAACTGTGAATCCAATTCTTTTTCTTGATGTCGTTTTCCGGCGCTTCGTGCGGCAACGAAATCTTACGTTCGTGAATGACCAGCTTGTTTTTCTTTACGTCGGCAGTCACCTTGTACTCTTTCGGAGGTTCCGGAAGCATGGATATGTTGAAGGGAACGAGCCATGGCGACTGACAGATGATGCGGTTGATGTGCAGGCGTTCAAACCAAATTTGCCAGCCGAGGTTGTCGTTCCATTCCGGCGTGAAGTCCAGTTTCGTCGGTTTATAGCCGTTGGTCCATTCCGGCAGGGTGATGGGTCTGTCGGGAATGTCGCTATAGGCATAGAACACAATCGGCAGAAACAGCAGGCTTTCCACCGAGGGCTTGGAGCTCTGTTGTGCCAACGAATCGGCAAGTGCCAACAGCTGGACAGAATTGTCGACGGCCGTTGGTATGGTGTCTGTGACTTTTTTTCGTGAATTCAACAGTTTCGTAGTCTTTACTCTTGTCGTTTTTGTCGCTTTCGTCGTTTTCGTTTTAAGCGAATCCGCAGAAGCCGACTCTTTTTGAGCGGTTGACGTTTTCACATTCTGTAGGGTAGGATTGGCGGCAGCATTGTCCGTAGCTTTCACTTGAACAGCCGGCTGGAGAGTGCTTGCCGAGGTTCCAACGGAATCCGTCATTTGGTTTGCTGATAAAGATAACGTTGCGAATAATGCAGCAAAGAGCGACAACGCGTATTTCTTTTTCATACACTTATAATTATGTTTTATAGTTTGTATTATCGTGGGTCTGACTTATATGTCCGATTCTGTTGTTTCTGAGTTTCGGGCGACAATTTCTTTTGCAGCGTCAAAATCCTTTCTGAACACAAGAATGCGCACCTTGCTTGCCGAACAGTCGGGCAACGGCAACAGCGATGACATATTTTCATTTGCGATAACACATTCAATGCCGTTTGTGTTCAATACGCCTTTGATGATGTAGGCTGTTACGGCATCGGGATATGCGTCAAATGTCACAAGGTCTTCTGGATTTTCCATATTGTCAAATTTTTTATAAATAACCGGAGGCGAGTCCTGATACCCGTGAAAACGTGGTATTCACGCTAGACTTTGCCGAAGGGCCGCCTGTCATCTACAAAGATACAATGTTTTGTTGGATTATCCCAACAATATCAGTAGTTTGGCCGTACTTATTTTTGAATGCCGGTATCCTTTATTTTATGCCCAGCCGATTAAGGGCAGCCTGATAGCGGCGGGCGTTGGCCATGTGCTCGTCAGGAGATGCCGTAAAATTGTGGAAACCTGAAAAATCTTCTTTTGCGCACATGAAAATATAGTCGTGTTGCGGAGCATTGAGCACTGCGTCCAGCGTCGTTTTTTCCGGCAGACGGATAGGGCCGGGAGGCAGTCCGAGATTGCGGTAAGTGTTGTAGGGGGAATTGATTTCCAGATGTTTGTGCATGACGCGCTGCAACTGAAAATCGCCTACAGCGAATTTTACGGTCGGGTCCGACTGTAGCATGATGCCTTTTTCCAACCGGTTAAGATAAAGGCGCGCCACTTTTCCTTTTTCGGTCGGTTGCGCTGTCTCTTCTTCTACGATGGAAGCAAGTGTTGACACTTCAGTAAGTGTCAGCCCCAGTTCTTTCGCTTTTTTCCGTCGGCCGTCATTCCAAAATTCCTTGTAGGCGGCATGGATTTTTTTCAGAACCTGCTCCGGGGTAGCCGTCCAGTAGAATTCGTAAGTGTCGGGGATGAGCATGGCGGGAATTGTTTCTTTCGTCACGCCGTATTCATTACAGGTTTCGGCAGAAGTGAGGCATTTCAGCATGTCGTCTTTCGAAAAGCAGAAGGCACCGCCGGCACGTTCGGCGAAATCATCCAGCGTGCGGAGGTTGTTGAATGTGAATTTGAACGGCTGCTGCTCTTTGTAGGCCAGTTTCTTCCAAAGACGGATGGGCGATGTTCCGGCTGGAATATAGTAGCGTCCGACGCAGTTTTCAATGTGTTTTCCGGCAGTGCCGTTCAGCTGTATCACTTTCCGTGCTATTTTCTCTCCGAAATAATTCTGGAGCGAGTCTTTGAGCGCGGCTTCCGTCGTGTTGGGATAGATGTAGAACACTGTGTCTTCGGTTGTTTTGGAAGAGAACAGGGGTAAAACCACGATTGCACCCACAATGAGTATTGTGAGTGCAATGGCGGTTATGACGAGTTTTTTCTTTGTCGTCCTTTTTCTTGGAATATCAACTTTTTCGTTTTCCATCAGGGTGATAATGTTAATCATATCCGTAGCTTAATGTGGTATAGTAGCGTGACTGTCCGCCAAATGACGTTTGCAGTTCGTAGGACAGTGTAATGAAATGCTCGCCGAAACGGTCGAACCATGCCGTTTGCAGCATGTTGCCGACCTGATACGAATTGGCAGGCGGCCCGTACAGCTGGCTCAACTTGCGTTGCAGTTTGTTGTAGCGCGACAGGTTGAAACGGCTTGACGAGTCGGAGAAGCTGATGCTTGTCAGTCGTCCTGTCCAGTCGTAGTAGGCAATGGCATCCTCCCATCTGTATCCCAACTCCTTCACATCGCGCAGGTATATTTCCCTGTCGCTGTATCCGTCAATGTCATATCCGCTGCTCCAAAGCAGGTTGATGCTGTTGTTGAGTGAAAGTCCGAATGACAGCCCAAGGAAGGTGTTGAGAATCGGAGCTTTGCTATAGGGTACGAATGTCAGCGGACGATGCGGGCGCGGAACCGGTTTCCAGCACGGACGGTTGGGACGGTAGGGCGGCGGTGCCGGCGAAAATGTCGGATGTCCGGGATGCGGCGGACGGTCGATGTGTGGTCTGCCATCGGGACGGTGACCACCAGTGGGCCGGTTGATGATTCCGCCCGGACCTCCGCCGTTGGGCTTGTGTCCGTTGTTCGGCCGGTTGGGCGTTCCACCGGGATTGCCGCTGTTTGGCCTGTGTCCGTTGTTAGGGCGGTTGGGTAATCCTCCGGGATTACCGCCGGGTCTGCCTCCGTTGGGACGGTTGCCTGACGGCTTGTCGGGTTTTGAAGGCTTGTTGGGCTTCTCCGTTTTTTCCGGTCTGTCGTTTTTTGAGGCTTTTCCGCCCCTGTATCCGTTGTATTGCGGCACACTCGATTGAACTGCATGGATTTCAGCTGTCGGAATAATCAAAGCTATGGCAACAATTGCCCCCAATAGGATTCTGACTGTCGTTTTCATAATGATTACATCTGTATCGTTTCTTTAATCAATAGACCGACAGTTTGCCGGTTGGTTTAATGCTGTTTACGGAATTGACAAAATTTGTGACAAAATGAGATACCTGCATTCAAATGTTAAATATAATTCTTAAATTTGTAGTGGTGAAATTTTTTGAAAATATTAACTCTTAATCTATCCGGTTTGAATGCTAATATGAAAAACCTTTCCTATGTTCTGCTGATGGTTGTGGGTTGCTTGCTGTGGTGCTGTTCGCCTGCGGAGACACCGATTGAGCAATCGTTGCGGCGCTTGGACGACAGTATTGCCAACCGAAAGGGCATCCAGGTACGTAAAGAGCAGCAGTTGCAGCAGTTTCGGGCGTTGGTCGAGGAGGCGAAGCAGCCTCGCGAACGCTATGAGGCCTTGTCGGCGCTTTATGATGCATACCGAAATTATAATGTAGATTCAACTCTTCACTACGCATTAATGAAAAAAGTGGTGGCGCTATCCGTCGAAGATCCGTCGCTGGTTCAGGATGCTACGCTCGACATTGTCAGCATCAGCGCCATTAACGGATTCTATGTGGAAGCACTTCGGGAATTGGAGAAGCTGGATACGGCTCGGTTGTCGCCTGAAATTTATCAGAAATACCTGCAGACGCGTGTGACGCTTTACGACTCCATGGTAAATACCTATCGAGAGCAGGGAATATGGGACAATTACAGCCAAATGCTGGTGGCATACAGGAAAAAACTGCTGCCTTTGCTGAACGCCGACAGTCCTGATTTTCTGATTATGCTGATTTCGCTGGAAAGGGAAACGGGCGGAGTGAAGAAAGAAAGCATTGTGGCTGCCGAAAACCGGCTGGCTGCCGACGAAAGCCTTTCGATGCACCAAAAGGCGGTGCTTCACTATGTGTTGTCGCATGCCTATGAAGAGCATAACGACCAGGAACAGGCGTTGTACCATCTGATTCAGTCGGCTATCTACGATATCAGCACTCCCGTACGCGAGCATAAGTCGCTGTATGAACTGGCCGACAAACTTTTCGAGAAAGGGGATATCGAACGTGCCTACCGCTATATCGATACCTCCATTGAAGATTTGTCGAACACGAAGGCCCGGGTGCAGATGCAGTCGCTCGAAGATTTGATTCCCGGTATCATATCGGCTTACAACGCGAAAAAGGAAAGCGACCGTTTCAATCTGACCTTACTTTTGCTGGCAGTCAGTGTGGTGGCGGTCTTGCTGATAGTGCTGTTGCTTTTGTTGTCGCGTGCCAAGAAGAAGGTGCAGCAGTCCAATCAGCGGACAAAGGAAATGAACGTCGCCCTTAATGAAACCAACAGCGAACTGAGCGAGCTAAACCGGCGTATTGCCGAATCCGACAATGTAAAGGAAATCTATATAGGTCAATACATCGAGATGTGCTCGTCCTATATCGACCGGATGGAGAAATACCGTGCGAATCTGTTGAACGTGTCGCGGACAAAGGGGGCAAAGGAACTTACCGAGGCTTTGAAATCGTCGTCGTTCATCAGCAGCGAACTGAGCGATTTCTATTTGAAATTCGATGTGTCGTTTCTGCATATCTATCCGAATTTCGTCGAGGAATTCAACAGTCTTCTTCGCGAAGAATGCCGGTTTGACATTACTCCTGGGAAACCGTTGAACACCGAACTTCGGGTGTTTGCCTTGATTCGGTTGGGCATTACCGACAGCAATAAGATAGCCGAGTTCCTCCGCCGTTCGGTTTCCACTATCTACAATTATCGGGTGAAAATGCGCAATGCCGCAAGATTCGATCGGGAGGATTTTGAAAAGCAGGTGATGAAAATAGGTAAGAATGATTTCAAAACTGACTACTAATATTTATTGGCTTGCGTTTGTTAATTTGTTGATATGTAATATTATAATGTTTTAATTTTACTACTATTTTTATCAAATATGATTGCAGATAGCATTATAGTTCTTAATTTTGAACTGTAATAAGGAAGTACGGCATAACAGGAACGACAAGTTCATTGATTCAGAAAAAATTAATACTTTATTTAAAGGAATTGTACTTCCTTATTTATATATCACTGTTGACTTGAAGAAAACATCAAATATAAACATTAAAATTTTTTACTATGAAACGAATCTTGTTATCAGCGTTTGTTGCTTGTTCCGCAATGTTCGCTTTCGCGGCAGAAACGGTTCAGTCGCCTGACGGGAACCTTTCGGTGACGTTCGATTTGAACAATGACGGAACTCCGACTTATTCCATGAACTTTAAGGGCAAGGAAGTGATGAAGCCGAGTAAATTGGGCTTGGAACTGAAAAAGGGCACTTCTTTGATGGACGGTTTCAAACTGGAAAAAACTACCCGCTCCACATTCGACGAAACTTGGGAGCCGGTATGGGGTGAAACGAAAACTATCCGTAACCACTACAATGAAATGGCTGTACGCCTTTCCCAGCAGGCTGACGGCAAAACCCGCTATATGATTATCCGTTTCCGTGTTTACGACGACGGTATGGGTTTGCGCTATGAATGGCCCGAACAGAAGGATTTCACGTATTTTGTCATTAAGGAAGAACATACGCAGTTTGCCATGACCGGCGACCACACAGCCTATTGGATTCCCGGCGACTACGACACGCAGGAATACGACTACGCTATCACCCGCCTGTCGGAAATCCGCGGAAAAATGAACGATATGCTGAATCCGGGCAACGCTTCAACGACGGTATTCTCTCCGACCGGCGTGCAGACTTCGCTCCAAATCAAGACCGACGACGGTATCTATCTGAATATCCACGAAGCGGCTTGTGTCAACTATTCAACCATGCACCTCAACCTTGACGATAAGAACCTCGTGTTTGAATCGTGGCTTACTCCCGATGCACGCGGCGACAAGGGCTACATGATGGCTCCGTGTCACACTCCGTGGCGTACGGTAATGGTGACTGACAACGCTTGCGACGTTTTGGCATCCAAACTGATTCTCAATCTGAACGAACCTTGCAAACTCGAGGATACTTCCTGGATTCATCCGACAAAATACATGGGTGTATGGTGGGAAATGATTACCGGTAAGGGCACTTGGTCGTATACGGATTTCCATGCCGTGAATCTCGACAGCATCGACTATAAGAGTGCGAAACCCAACCTTACTCACAGCGCCAACAATGAAAACGTGAAGCGTTATATCGATTTTGCTTCCGAGCACGGTTTCGACGAACTGCTCGTTGAAGGCTGGAATATCGGTTGGGAAGACTGGATTGGCAATGAAAAGGACTATGTGTTCGACTTCGTTACTCCGAACCCGGATTTCGATATAGACATGCTCAACAAGTATGCGCATGAAAAAGGTATCAAGCTGATGATGCACCATGAAACTTCCGGTTCGCTCCGCAACTACGAACGCCACATGGAGGCTGCCTACGACCTGATGAACAAATACGGCTACGATGCAGTGAAGAGCGGCTATGTAGGCAATATCCTTCCACGAGGTGAACATCACTACGGACAGTGGGCCAACAACCACTATCTCTATGCCATCGAGCAGGCAGCGAAACACAAAATCATGGTGAACGCTCACGAGGCTACTCGTCCGACGGGCTTGTGCCGCACATACCCTAACTTGGTAGGAAACGAAAGTGCCCGCGGTACAGAGTACCAGGCATTCGGCGGAACAATGCCTCACCATGTTACTATCCTTCCGTTCACCCGTTTGCAGGGCGGTCCGATGGACTACACTCCGGGTATCTTCTGCATGGATCTTTCCAAGTTTGCTCCGAGCAACCAGTCAAAGGTGAATGCAACGCTTTGCAACCAACTGGCTCTTTATGTGACGATGTACTCACCGCTTCAGATGGCTGCCGACCTTCCGGAAAACTATGCTCGCTATATGGATGCTTTCCAGTTTATCAAGGATGTGGCCGTAGATTGGGACGACAGTAAGTATCTTGCAGCCGAACCGGGCGAATATATTGTTGCCGCCCGTAAGGAAAAAGGTTCTGAAAACTGGTTTGTTGGCGGTGTTACCAACGAAAATGCACGTACAATGCCGTTGGCATTCGACTTCCTCAACAAGGATCAGAAGTACGTGGCTACGGTCTATGCCGATGCCAAGGATGCCGACTACGCTACGAACCCCGAGAAATATGTGATTACGAAGGGTATCGTTACATCCAAGGATAAAGTGAAAATCTTTATGGCACGTGGCGGCGGTTTTGCTGTCAGTCTGATTCCGGCAACCGATGCCGACAAGGGCTTGAAGAAATTGAAACTCAAATAGAAAAAGTATATTTTAAGGTGTTTATCAAGGCTGCCACATCCCGACCGACGGATGTGGCAGCTTTTCTGTTGTAAAAAAGAAAGAATTTCTTTTAGTTTCCAAAAACATGTTTTATCTTTACAAAATCCAATTTAAAGACAGAAGGTACTATGAAACAATATTATTTTGTAAACAGCCAGGGACAGCAGATGGGCCCTGTGCCGATGGAAGAATTGAAAAATCAGAATATACAGCGCAATACTCCAGTGTGGTGCGAAGGGATGACCGACTGGACCGAAGCCGGACAAGTGCCGGAACTGGGATTCCTGTTTGCATCAGGTCCGACTTACGGTTACGGACAGGGCGGCTTTTCGCAGGGCAGTTATGGAAATGTGCCTCCGCAGAATCCGGTCTATAACGCTCCGATGCAGAAGCCTGACAATTATTTGGTTTGGGCTATTCTTTGTACAGCGCTTTGCTGTATTCCGCTCGGTATCGTTGCCATCGTATATGCCGCCAGGGTTGACTCCCTATGGTCGGAGGGAAGATATGAAGAGGCTGTCAACTCATCGAACAAGGCAAAAAAGTTCACTATCATCGGTGCCATTATTTCGGTAGTGTTGGGCATTCTCTATTTCATATTCGCGATAGCGTTGGGAATTTTTAGTGCCAGTGAAGAATTATACTATTATTAATGGCAGCTGTTGACAACAGAAAAAAACGAAGAATTTATCTTTTTGTCATAGTGGCGGCGGTTTCAATCGTCGCCATTTATTCTTATTGTGTCGACACGTTGCAGTCGGTATTGGCTCCCAAATGCTTTTTCCTGATGCTGACGGGCTGGAAATGTCCGGGGTGCGGTACGCAGAGAGCTTTGCATGAACTTGTCCATCTGAATATCGGCGGTGTGTGGCACACGAATCCCATTCTTTTTCTGGCAATACCCTATATGCTGCTGCTTGTCTATCTAACTTACTTCGGAGGCGAGCGGCGCTATCCGCGGTTGAACGAAGCGGTCTACAGCTCGCGCGGAGTAATGACGGTGTTTTATATCATTGTGGCCTATTGGGTGTTGAGAAATGTGTTCGGTTTCTAACAAGAACCAAAACTTTCCGCAAAATAATTGCGGCATTTGGAAAAATAGTTGTAAATTGTGACGTAAATTTTAGGGTAATGAAGTACTATTATTTTATTAACAGTTTTAATAATCGGAAAGGTCCGTTTCGCATAGACGAACTGCATAATTACAATATCCATCCCGATACGCTGGTATGGTGTGAAGGCATGCCCAACTGGATGCCAGCCGGACAAGTTCCCGAATTGGCTTTTCTGTTTTCCGACAAAGGCCAAAGTTATTCGCAATCCTACACTGCGCAAGCTCCCCGGCCGTTTGCCGATAAGCCCGACAGCTATCTGGTATGGTCGATTCTCAACCTGATTTTCTGTAATCTTTTTGTGGGGATTGCAGCGCTTGTGTTCAGTATTCTGGTGGAATCCAATTGGGACAACCGGAAATATGAGCAGGCCGTTTCTGCCTCCAAAAATGCCCGTATTCTCAATATTATCGGTTTAGTGTTGGGCATTCTCAGTGTGGTCGTTTGGATCGTGCTTTGGGTGATTTACGGGTTTACTATTTTCGGACTGTTGGGGTTGGCCGGTGCAGAAGCGTGTTATATTTAGGCCGTTCACGTGATGGACAAGGAATACTTCTATATAAATGAAAATGGCGAACGGATTGGCCCGTTGAAGCTGGAGGAACTTCGTTATCACAAGGTGTTTCCGGACACCAAAGTTTGGTGTGAGGGAATGTCCGACTGGCGTTCTGCTGCTGAGGTATCCGAACTTGCGTTCCTGTTTACGAAAAACGAGGTGCCACCTTTTCATCAGTACGCGCCCGGCGATTCGGTTGACAATGCTGCATCATTACCTTATACGCAAAAGCCCAATTCCTATCTTGTTTGGTCCATATTGGCTACGGTGTTTTGTTGTCTTCCCTTTGGAATAGCAGGCATCGTGTATGCTTCGCGTGTTGATTCCTATTGGGTTCAAGGCTATTACGAAGCCGCCTACAAGGCATCGAAAAAAGCCCGCCTTTATACGATTATAAGTGTGTTGTGTGCCATCATCCCTTATGTAGTGCTTTTCATTGCGTTTAGTGTTGGCACATTATTGCATTAAATATTCGTCAGAGGACACAGCTGACAAATAAGTGTTGGCGTTTTCTATCGGACAGTATGGAATGAACCTAAGCGGCATAAAAAAACGGAAACTGCGTGGGCGGTTTCCGTTTTTTTATGTGGGAATGTTGTTGACTATTTGTCCATCGAGAATGAGCGGGAAACAAGGCGGTAGTTGTCGACAAACACTTCTACCGTGTATGTGCCTTTGTTGAGCACTGTGTTTACGTTGTGGTAAACGGTCAGCGATACTTCCTGCTGGTCGTATTCAATTGTTTTCCGTTCGGTGTAAGCTACGTTGCCGCCTTCAAACGGGAATGTGGCACCGTTGCCGAGCACATTGCCTTCCGGGCTGACGATGCGGACATAGAATGTCTTTTCGCCTACCGGAGTTGAATTGTTTTGAGGAATGGTGAAGCTGACAATCAACTGCTTGGCCTTGCTGATACGTTTTTCGGTTTTGCCGCGTTTGTTGACGGGCGTAAAGCGAAGACCGGTCAAATTGAGCTTTTCGGCCAGTTCCATACGCTGCGACAGTACTTGGTTCTTTTCCGAAACACTCGAAACCTGGCTGACCAGCTGACGGTTCTTTTCCTTGATTTCCATGTTTTCAGCTTTCAGTCCGGCATTTTCCTTACCGAGCGAATCAATGACGGCAACGTAGTGGCGCATCAGTTTCTTCAGCGTGGAAATTTCGTCTTGCAATTCCTTGATACGTTTTCCGGAGGTGATTTTCTGCGTTTTCAGTTCGACAAGCAGTTTTTCCACTTTTTCCTTGGCTTCCGCATATTTTTCAATGAGGGAGTCGTTTTGCAGGTATTGTGCCTGGTTTTCATATTGCTGGAATTCCGTGTTCAGCTGTTCGTATTCACCGGCAAGCTGCAATTGGTCGTTGACAAGCTTCAAAGAATCGATTTGAGCCTGCATCTGATCCGTTTTTGAGTTGCAGGAACTAAACGACAGCACAACCAGTCCCAACAGGGCAATAATAACCAGAATGCCGCCCAGCCGAACGAGCTTGTGGCCTTTCTGGATTTCCTTATCTTCCGTGTTATTCAAGTCCATTGTTTTTATTGATAACCATTTTCAAAAGTGCAAATATAGTCAGTTTTTTTAATTTATAAAAATAACTGAAAATATCGTATTTTTTTTCACCTCAAACGGTTGTTAGACCGACAAACAAAGTTTGGCTGTTGATGGTGTGTTTAATTGTCTTCCGCACTGTTGTCGGCATCTCGCATCTCAATCTGTCTGACAGCAGCGCAAAATCAGTCAATCGGGTAGTCGGTATAGTCGTACAGCACGGTCGACAGGTAGCGCTCTCCGGTATCGGGAAGGAGCGCAACGATGGTTTTGCCTTTGTTTTCCGGTTGTTGTCCCAGTTTCAGAGCCACATACAATGCCGCACCCGACGATATTCCGGCAAGCAGTCCTTCGTTTTTCGCCAGTTCGCGGCTTGTCTTGATGGCGTCGGAATTGGTCACGGTGATGATTTCATCCACAACTTCACGGTTGAAATTGCCCGGGACGAAGTTGGCACCGATGCCCTGAATCATGTGAGGACCCGGCACGCCTTTCGTCAGCATGGGGGAACTCTCCGGCTCAACGGCCACGATGCGGATGTTCGGATTATATTGCTTCAAGGTGGCACCTGTTCCGGAAACAGTGCCGCCTGTGCCCACTCCGGCTACAAAAATGTCGACTTTTCCGTCGGTGTCTCGCCATATTTCTTCCGCCGTCTTTTTGTGGGCAGCGGGATTGGCCGGATTTTCAAACTGTTGCAGAATGATGGCATTGCCAAGGGTTTGCCGCAGTTCTTCGGCCTTGTCGATGGCACCCTGCATGCCCTCGCTGCCGGGCGTAAGCACGATTTCCGCTCCCAGGGCGCTGAGCAGTTTCCGGCGTTCAAGGCTCATGGTTTCGGGCATGGTGAGAATGACACGGTAGCCTTTGAGTTTCGCTACCCATGCCAGGCCGATGCCGGTGTTTCCGCTCGTCGGTTCAATGATGACAGAGCCGGGTTTCAGCAGATTCTTCTTTTCTGCATCGACAATCATGGAGAGGGCCGCGCGGTCCTTCACGCTACCGCCGGGGTTGAATGATTCGATTTTCGCAAGTACCCGGGCATTGTCGGTTGAAAGCGGCATTCTGTGTAATGCAAGCAACGGAGTGTTGCCGATAAGTTCAGTCAAGCTGTTATAAATCTTTTCCATATACAATTGAAATGCAAATAAAATGGTGTAGTTTGTATCATTCTTTTGTACTTTTGTCCGAATTGTCAGCGGGATGAAATCTTGTATATCCCGAAGAATTTTCGTAATTTTGCACGTGCAGAATGAATAACGCAACTGTTGCGTTTTTACATGTGTGTTTAACATTTTAAATGGCAATTTGGTTTAACGGTGTGCTTCGATTTTGTCATTTTTCGGATAAAAAGCCGGATTTGACCGACGTTTTCCGAAAGATGACGGCATGAAGTGGGCCGTGCCGGTAGCCGAAAGTTAATATGGCAGATTTTGGAAATATTCCGTTTTATACAGAACCTGTTTTCGAAAGCATTTTCAAGTCTTTTGGCAACAGTGTTTCGCTGGATTCCGAGAAATCCGTGCATACGGAGAAAAAAGTTGACAATGCGTCCAGTGTTTCAGAATCGTCGGAAGAGCAGGCGGAAACCAGTTTGATATCCGATTTGGCGTTAATTCTGGTTGTGGCAAGTATCACGACGGTGATTTTCAAGCGACTGAAGCAGCCTGTGGTGCTGGGTTATATTGTGGCCGGCTTTCTTGTTGGACCGAATTTCGGTTATCTGCCTACGGTGGTTCAGGCCACCAATATTGATGTTTGGGCAGAGCTCGGAATCATTTTCCTTCTTTTTTCCTTAGGACTTGAGTTCAGTTTCAAAAAACTGATGAATGTTGGCGGTTCGGCGGGCATAACGGCGCTGATTATTGTCGCGGGAATGATGACGACCGGTTATTTTGCCGGCCGCCTGATGGGTTTTTCCTTTATCAGCAGCCTGTTTTTGGGCGGTATGCTTTCCATGTCGTCGACCACCATCATTCTGAAGGCTCTTACGGATTTGAACATGCTGCACCGGCGGTTTACGTCGCAGGTGCTGGCGGTGCTGATTGTGGAGGATCTGTTTGCCGTCATCATGATGGTGCTGCTTTCCTCCATCGCTCTCAACAACAGTGTGGAAGGCGGTGCCTTGCTGGAAAGCATCGGCAAGCTGTCGTTCTTCCTTATTCTTTGGTTCTTGGTTGGAGTTTATGTTATTCCGTCGTTCCTGAGTTGGCAGCGGCGGTACATGACCAACGAACTCTTGCTGGTGCTTGCCGTCGGGTTGTGCTTTATGATGGTGATGTTCTCTTCCTATAGCGGATTCTCAACGGCTTTGGGCGCATTTGTGATGGGCTCCATTCTTGCCGGAACGAGCGAGGCCGAACGCATAGAAAAGTTGATTTCACCTATAAAGGACCTGTTTGGGGCCATCTTTTTCGTGTCGGTCGGCATGATGGTCGATCCTCATATTATTGCGACTTATACGACGCCGATTCTGATACTTTCCTTGGTGGTCATTGTCGGCATGATTATATTCGGCACGTTGGGTATGCTCGTCACCGGTCAGCCGTTGCGCATTGCCATTGAGTCGGGATTCTCACTGACGCAAATCGGTGAATTCTCGTTTATCATCGCTACGTTGGGTATGTCGCTCGGTGTGATTGACAGTAATCTGTACCCGATTGTCGTGGCAGTTTCCGTCATCACTACCTTCTTTACTCCCTATTTCATCAAATTGTCCGATCCGTTCAGCCGTTGGATGGAGAAGAAAATGCCGGAACGCCTCATGTCGCTCATCAACCGTTACAGCAGTGGCGCTACACGCAACGAGTCGGAAATGGAGAGTTTGTGGAAGCAGGTGGCAAAACGGAGTTTGTGGCGCGTATTGCTCTATTCCGTATTGCTTACGGCCATTCTGCTGATATCCAATAGTGTGTTCTTCCCGTTTTTTGAAGATGTGGCGGGTAAGTCGTGGGGACAGTTTGTGGCGACGGCCGTCACCTTGCTGCTGATGTCACCGTTCCTGTTGGCGTTGTGCTATCCGAGCACCAAACGCTGGGAGCGTGAAAAACTGAGCCGTAGTGTGCGTTCCAACATGCCGTTTATCGCCATGCGTCTGGTGCGCATTATCATTGCCTTCAGCTTCATCTTCTTTTTCCTGATACATGTCTATTCCCATGTGATAGGGGTGACGATAGGATTCTCGCTCTTCGCTTTCATTCTGATTTATTTCTCCAAGTCGGTCAGAAAGCGTATGTCGCGCATCGAATCGCAGTTTATGAATAACCTGAACGAGCGCGAACTCCGCCGCAGTGGCCGGAACAATAACCTTGTGAGCGATATGCACCTTGCCTATGTCAACGTAGGGTATAATTGTCCGTTTGTCGGTGAAAAGCTGAGCAATTCCGAAATCGGGAAAAAACTCGGAGTGAATGTGGTCAGCATTCAGCGTGGTGAAAAGCAGATAGCCATTCCCAACGGTTCAAACCGCATCTTCCCGGGCGACACGTTGGGTGTAATCGGCACAGACGAACAGATACAGCGGCTGCTCGACATCATGGAGCATCGTAGATCGCCGTACCACCATGCCGGACGCGCTGAAGAAGTCGGACGAGGAACTGCAGCTCGACTTTACGAGCATTGTGCTGTCGGCCGATTCGCCGTTGGCAGGCAAGCGGGTGGCGGATGCCGAATTGCGTACACGCTATTCAGCCATGCTCGTTTCCGTGGAACATGCCGACGGTACTTTCGAGAAACCGACGGCCGACACGCTGCTTTCGGCGGGCGACAACCTTTGGCTTGTGGGTGACAAGCGCATAATCAAGCAACTTATATAAAATACAATAAACTCATCAAATCATTTATTATGCACGAAAAAATCATAATTCTCGACTTCGGCTCGCAGACAACCCAGCTTATCGGTCGTCGTGTGCGTGAACTGAACGTGTATTGTGAAATCGTACCGTACAACAAAATGCCGAAGGACGACCCTTCGGTTATCGGTGTGATTCTTTCCGGCAGTCCGTTCTCGGTTTACGACGAAAAAGCCTTTAAAATCGACTTGAATGAAATCCGTGGCAAGTATCCTATTCTCGGAATCTGCTATGGCGCGCAGTTCATGGCGTATGTCAACGGCGGTAAGGTAGAACCGGCAGGCACACGCGAATACGGCCGTGCCCATCTTTCGAAGATGGACAAGGAAAATCCGTTGTTGAAAGGACTGAGCGACAATACGCAGGTGTGGATGAGCCACGGTGACACGATTACGGCTATCCCTGAAAACTTCAAGATTATCGCTTCTACCGATAAAGTGGCTGTTGCCGCTTATCAGGCTGAAGGCGAAAAGCTGTGGGGCGTACAGTTCCATCCGGAAGTTTACCATACGGTAGAAGGTACGAAACTGCTTGAAAATTTCGTGGTCGGAATCTGTGGTGCCAAGCAGGACTGGAGCGCCGCTTCATTTATCGAAACGACTGTGGCCGACCTGAAAGCGAAGTTGGGCAACGACAAGGTGGTGCTCGGCTTGAGCGGAGGTGTCGACTCTTCGGTTGCCGCTGTACTTCTGAACCGTGCCATCGGCAAGAACCTTACCTGTATCTTCGTTGACCACGGTATGCTCCGCAAGAACGAGTTCAAGAATGTGCTTCACGACTACGAATGCCTTGGCTTGAACGTAATCGGTGTTGACGCTTCTGCCAAATTCTTCAGTGAATTGGCGGGCGTGACAGAACCGGAACGCAAGCGCAAAATCATCGGTAAAGGATTTATCGATGTGTTCGACGAGGAAGCTCACAAGATTCAGGACGTGAAATGGCTTGCACAGGGAACTATCTATCCTGACTGCATCGAGTCACTGTCAATCACGGGTACTGTAATCAAGAGCCACCACAACGTAGGCGGTCTTCCGGAAAAAATGAACCTCAAACTTTGCGAACCTCTTCGCCTGCTCTTCAAGGACGAAGTGCGCCGCGTAGGTCGTGAATTGGGTATGCCGGAACACCTCATTACCCGTCATCCGTTCCCGGGTCCGGGCTTGGCTGTTCGTATTCTTGGCGACATCACTCCGGAAAAGGTGGAAATCCTTCAGAATGCCGACGATATCTTCATTCAGGGACTTCGCGACTGGGGCTTGTACGACCAGGTATGGCAGGCAGGTGTTATCCTGTTGCCGGTACAGAGCGTAGGCGTGATGGGCGACGAACGTACATATGAACGTGCCGTTGCTCTCCGTGCCGTAACCAGCACCGATGCTATGACAGCCGACTGGGCACACCTTCCTTACGAATTCCTTGCAAAAGTGTCGAACGACATCATCAACAAGGTGAAAGGCGTGAACCGCGTTTGCTACGACATTTCCTCAAAACCACCAGCTACGATTGAGTGGGAATAGGAAAAAGCCCAATTTTAGCATATACAAAAAGCCTCAGCTTTCAAAAGTTGGGGCTTTTTAGTAATGTGTTTCAGCTTATTACCTTCTGACTATACAGTCCGTTGTAAAATTTCGGTTTATCTTATATAAATAACAGCTCACAAAATACGGCCTATTAATAAACTTTTCTTAACTTTGTGCCGTTGCAAATGCAACAGGACATATTAATATAGGAAGCGTTTAGAAATTCCATACTGATGAATCTGGACAATTCACTCGTATGACAGGAATAATAGGCGTAGTTCCTTTGGTGTGTTATATGTGTTTATTTCGACATATACGGCCAAGGGTGTGAGCTGTTATAATCTGTTATACGGGCTGTCCAGAGCCTATCAGTGTGATTACTAACAGGCTCACACTTCTTTTTTTCAATTAAAAAACATTACAGGGCCGTAATGTTGCAATTTAAACTATGAAAAAACTATTTTTGGCGATAGCAGCATGTTTTGCTATCGGAGCGAGTGCACAAAGCAACATTCAATGGGAAGGTGTTGCAGGTTTTAATCTTTCAAATTATGGAGGTCTGGGGTCAAAGCCTGGAGTTCATTTTGGAGCAAAAGCAGAGTTCGGTTTGCCGTCCATCGCAGATGGTGTGTATTTGAATGCGGGAGCATTATTCTCCTTGGAAGGGTATAAAGTAGATTTTATGGGAATAGCAAGTGCTAAGGCTAATGCTGCATTTTTGGATATTCCTATTCACATGGGGTACAGGTATACGATTAACGACAAGGTGGCTGTCTTTGGTGAAGCCGGTCCGTATGTAGCTGTTGGATTGTTTGGAAAGATTTCAAGCAGTGTTGATTTTATGGGCGAGATAGAAGGTGAAAAACTTAATACGTTTGATTCGATGAAACGTTTTGATATTGGAGCCGGTTTGAAATTCGGTGTTGAGGTACTGCAGAAATACACGCTTTCCATTGGCTATGACTGGGGATTTATGAATTTGGCCAAGAGTGCAGATGCAGGAACAACCGGAGAAGATTGGAGTGATGATGAATATGGCGATGATGAATTGAATTCTTCATTGAAAAGCAAAAATCTTACTATTTCTATAGGGTATAAGTTTTAGAAACGATGAAAAGGTTTTTATATAGCCTGTTTCTTGTTCTGCTTTCTGTTGTTGCATTGACTTCCTGCGAAAATGACGAAGATGTCAGCTATGATAAACTGATCGGAACTTGGGTAGCTTGGGGAACAGGAAGTGACTCTTATATGCAGTTTAGAGATGATGGAACATGCTATACCGTAGATATTGTAGACGGGTATCCCGAAGTGGAAAAGATGGATTGGTCATTAGCGGGAAAGATGATTATCCTTGATGTTGATTTTCCGATATGGATGGAAATCGTTTCCTTAAGTGATTCAAAGATGGAACTGCGCATGTTGGGGTTTGTTACGCCTTACAGACGTGTTCCCGATTCCGTGATAGAGCAATATCTAAAAGAAGAACAGATTGATAAATTAAATGAATAAAGTTATGGTTAAAAGATGTGTATATAGTTTATTCCTTGTGCTGTTTTCAATTGTAACGTTAACATCGTGTGATAAAGACAATGATTCGATTGATTTCAGTAAACTGATAGGAACGTGGAAATCGACCACTTTGGCTGATGATCCCGAGTATTTGGACGGATTAAAGGCACAATATGATCAGTATAAAGAAGATGGTACCTATTATGCTGTCAATACTTACTGGGATGGAACATATGAAGTGTATGCTGGTGGTAAGTGGGAGCCTGATGGCAATAAAATAAGAATTATTTGGGACGACGGAGAAACAGATATGATAGAAGTAGTATCTGTAGAAGACTCAAAATTAGAGTTGCTTTTAGTTCATGCAGTGATTTCTTATACACGTGTCCCTGATTCAGAAATAGAACAGTATCTTAAAAACTGATACGATGTGGGTGTTTCAGTTGCTGAGGGTGTCAAATTAGTGGCTCACCCGTCGGCAACAAAAAATGATTAAGTATAAGAAAGGCAACGCCGTCCAGCATTGGCTTCGGACGGCGTTGCTGTTTTTATGATTAAGTAGTTGCTTTATTTTTTCGGGCAGGTAAGTCCGATGGATTCAATGTATTCTTTTTGTGGAATACAATTTTTGATTTTGCAGTTTTCAATGAAGTCCATCATCGCTTTCCATGCGAGTTGCTGGTCTGGACGGGCTTCCCGAATTTTGCCGTATGTGCTGCGGTCGGCATTGGCAAAATTGACAATCAGGTCCCAATTTTCGGGAGTCTTTATGGCCATACAGGTTTCTTTTTCCAATTTCTTGTAGGGCCAGTAGGTGTAGCCGATATTGTTTTCTTTCATCACTTTTGTGAATGCCTGTTGCCATTCGATGGTGTTGTGTCCGGTTTCTCCCATATACATGGGCTTGCCGGTCTTGTCGCGGAAATTGATGAATGTGTCAATATATTTTGCCGTAGGTTCACCTCCGTAACGATGACAGGTGTACATGATTTTGTCATCAAAATCAAAGTCTTTGAAAAATTCGAAGGAGTTGTTCCATTCGGCTCCGCCAAGAAGTATGATATGGTTGTTGTCCACTTCGCGAATGGCTTTCGTGCAACGGATGTACAATGGTTCCAACTTGGCTTTCAGCTCCTCCTTGTTTGGAAAGTAGTGGGGGATAGGTTCGTTCAGCAGTTCGTAGCCGAGGATAACAGGCTCATTGCAGTAGCGTTCAGCAATATGTTTCCAGATTTCGCAAAATTGCTGTTGACTTTTTTCGCTTTCAAACAGCCATGGATATCCGTAGCTGTCGTCAATGTTGGCACCTGTCTGTCCGCCCGGAGCGTCGTGCATGTCGAGAATCAGATAAAGTCCGTTTTCCCGACACCAGTTTACTACACTGTCAACTCGTGCAAATCCGTCCTGATTGGCGGTAAGTCCCAAATAGTCCTCGTCGGTAAACAGTTTGTAGTGGAACGGCAGGCGGATAGTGTTGGCTCCGGTCTTTTTTATGAATGCGATGTCCTCGCGTGTCACATAGTTGTCCTTGTACAGTTTCCAGAATTCGGCTGCGGCGTCAGGACCTACAAGCTGGCAGAACATTTCGTTGATGAAATGTGCCGATTCTGCGTGCTTGAAATTAAACATGTAGCCTTCGGGATTCAGCCAGTTGCCGAGGTTTGTTCCGCGGATTTCCAGCTTTTTACCGTCGGGCGTACGCAGGTCTTTTCCGTCGATGGTAACGAAGTCGGACGCATAGGACGAAAAAGAGCCAAGCATACACGTCAGGAGCGCAAAGATTTTCAGTATTTTCATTTGTCGAGGTTTTAGTTATGTTTGTATTTTTCAGTTCGTTTGTCCTTGATTATGCCGCTCCAGTTCAACCCGTAGGCAAAGTCGTAGAGATGGCCTTCGGAGTCTTTATAGGGAATCATGTCGAGAGGCACGTCCTCCAACTGGTGTTCCACAGTTTCCATGTTGGCCGGCATTTGCACAGGGAGCAATCCTGATGGTTCAAAGTTTCCTTTGACAATATCCAGAATGCATTGTGCCTGAGTGTCGAAATTGATAAGAATGGCATCGGCATACGGTTCAATTTCTTTCAGTACGAATGGTTTTCGTGTGCATACGGACACAATGATTGGTTTCTGTCCCATCTGCTGTTTGGTTTCGATAACGAGGTCGAGGTCGGTCTTATTGTAGGTCGCTACACTTTTATTCTTGTACGTCCGGTTGGTAAACGGTTCAAACGGGTCGCCTCCTGCCAGACTTTTTTCGCGGGCTTCAGTAGCTGTGTAGTCGGAATACTGCAAGCTGATAGGTATATAGCCGTTTCCTCCGTTTTTGCGATCTTCCTCGCTATAACCGGCACCGCCGTTGGGCGATTCGATGAATACGATGGAGAAATCAGCTTTCTCCGGGGTGTCGACCACTTCGAAATATTTCTTGACCAAGTCGAGATTTACGGGGTATTCCCAATAGTCCTTGCCGACATTTCCCCACCAGTCGGGCACTGCCTTGACAAAGCGTTTCGGAATATAGACTTTGCTCTTGGCTTTAACGGGAAGCGTGTTGTTGCGGTTTTTGAGCATGACAACCGATTTGAGCTGCGCTTCGTAGCCGGCCTTCATGAATTCGGAATTGCCGACGATTTTTTTCGATTCCTTAGGGTCGAGATACGGATTTTCGAAAAGGCCGGTTCTGAATATGTTCAGCAACAGGCGGACTGCCGACTGCTCGAAACGCTGGCGCATGGCTTTCTGTCCGAATTCGTCGACTCCCATTTGGTAGGCTTTCAATATCGGCATTTTGTTGTCGTTGCCGCCAAATTGGTCGACACCGGCTTTCAATGCTTCATAATGGCGCTGCTCGACTGTCAGATTTTCCACACCCCAACATTTTCCTCCAAATTGGGATACTGACCATACATCTCCGGTAATTGACCAGTCGGTGCAGACAACGCCGTCGTAACGATAGCGGTTGCGAAGCAGGTCCGTCACCAGATATTTATTGAAACTGTTGCCTCGGTTTGAACCGGAACCCCCATTCTGTCCGTAGGAAATGGTGTAGTAGGGCATTACGGCAGAGGCACATTCTGTAGGACCGTCAAGGCGGAAGGCTCCTTCGGTGAACGGCAGCAGATGTTCTTCAAAATTATTTCCGGGATAAATGGCATATTTTCCATAGCCGAAATGGGCATCACGGCCACCTTCTTCCGGACCACCGCCCGGCCAATGCTTGACCATGGCATTTACGCTTTGCATGCCCCAGCCGCCATTGGCGTCGTCGCTCGACTGGAAACCGTCGCAATAGGCACGTGCCATATCGGTGGCCAGGCGTGAGTCTTCGCCGAATGTGGCAAAAACACGGCGCCAGCGAGGTTCTGTAGCAATGTCGATTTGTGGGGAGAGGGCAGTAGCGATTCCCAGCGCACGGTATTCAATGGATGCGATGCGGCCGAATTCGCGGACAAGTTCCGGGTCGAAAGTCGCTGCAAGTCCCAATTGGCCCGGCCACATTGAAATTTCACCGCCAGCACCGTAGTCGAATTCGGCTGTTGCAACTGTGCCGTGTCGCGGGTCGGAGCTGTTGTTGGCCGGAATTCCGTTGCCCAGCGATTCAGCCAGCTCCTGCACATTGTTGTTCCAGATGGCTGCTATTTCCGGGCTTTCCACTTTTGTTATCAGAATGTGGCGCAGATTGTCTTCCGTGATGAACTTTTTTTGTTGGTCGGTCAAATCGTAGGGCTTTGCTCCGCTTTCGGGGTAGAGTTTACCGTTATACAGTCCGTTGTATTGTTCATATCCCGGAATTGACTGGTGAGGGCTGTAGAGCATGAGTCCGGCAATTTCTTCAATCGAGAGGCGTGAAGCTAGGTCCATGGCTCTCGACTTATAGCTGAGTCGCCAGTCTTCATATTTGTCCAATACGCCGTTTTTGTTCAGATCCTTGAAAAACAGGCCGTCGACTTGCAACAGCTTTATACCGGATTTTTTTGAATAGCCTAACGTTTTGCCGTTTTCTTGAGTGACGATGACTATACGGTCGTCGACAATCTTTTCTTTAACGGTTTTTGTGTAGGCTGAAAAGGGAAGTGCCAATGACAGGGCGGTAATTAATTTCAATTTTAAATTCATAAGCGTTTGTCTGATAAAAACAATCCTCCGGCTGTTGTGTCAAACCGGAGGATTGTAGTGTTCTGGATAACCTATTGTTTAACCACTTTGAAGGAAGCTTCTTTTGTCTTTAGGATATATACTCCGGCGTTGAGGTTGGAAACGTCGATAACGTTGTCGTCGGTTGCAGCAACCTTTTGTCCGGCAAGATCATACAATGTGGCTACGCCTTCATTGTTTTCGATGTGAAGAATGTCGGTAGTCGGATTCGGATAAACCTTTACCTTAGCATTTTCCAAAGCGTTGACAGATGAGGAAATGGAGAATTCTACGTTTAATGTTTCCGGTGTCTGCGGACAGTCAAAAACCAACGTATTGTCGACCATGTT
This sequence comes from uncultured Porphyromonadaceae bacterium, assembly GCA_900548875.1. Taxonomy (GTDB): domain Bacteria; phylum Bacteroidota; class Bacteroidia; order Bacteroidales; family Muribaculaceae; genus Limisoma. The sequence continues at coordinate 24,815 of URMA01000018.1, forward strand.
TTCAATCAACTCTGTTTCTCCGTATTTGACAGAAACCACATCGTAGCCTTCAGCCGGTGTAAATGTGATGGTAGAGTTGCCTTCATAGATAGGCATTACACCTTCGGTTGCTTCTCCCAATTCAGTGGAAACCGAACCTTCACCCGCAATTGTGACATTAATGTTAGTAGTCAGCGGAACGATGTTCATTTTTGAATAGGGGAGTGTGGTTTGATAAGCTTCAAGGGCTTCATATTTGACTTTAAATGTTGTCTTTTTGAAATCACCTCCGTCTTCGTAGAAAGTGTTTTCCCATCCTTTGTCGTAAACGGCAGTTGGAGGAGTTGTGCTTCTGCATGTAAATGTTCGTTCTGTGTAAGGCCAGCTGTTATGTAAGAAAGCTCTTTTTGGTAAACTTGTGATGTTTTCCGGAATGGTGAAATCAGTGATGGTTGTGCAGTAACCGAATATATTTGCAGGCATCTCATTAATATAAGGTGACCATGTTGTGAAAGTGACTTTTGAACCGGAAAAAGCGCTGGCTTCAAGATTGACAAGGTTTTCTGTCCACTCTGAAAAAGTGACACCAGAACTTGCGAATCCGCTGTCTCTGATTTTGGTCAGTGTAGCAGGAATAATAGAGAATGTTACTTGTTTGCAGCCTTGGAAGGCATTTGTTTCGATAACTTCAACTCCATCAGGTAGATCTCCATCAGTCATAACAAGATTTGTGCATTTGGAGAAAAGGCCTCCTGGAATGGTTGTTAAGTTTCTTGGCAGTTTAAAAGATGTTAGATTTGTACATTCTCCAAAAACATTCATTCCTAATTCTTTAAGAGCTGACGGGCTGTTTACTGTTCTTAATTCTTTGCAGCCATAAAATGTGCCTCCTTGAATATTTTCAAGTGTTTCCGGAAGTTTTACCTCCTCCAATACAATCATTTGGTTCAAAGCTCCACCTTTACCATATTGGTCTGCTGATGGAAGTGTGTTGTTTTTGAAAACAGTTTCCGACAAGTCGATGCTTTTCAATGTTTCTTTAAGTTGTGCTCTTACAGGAACGAAATCTTCAGCCGACATATTGGCTTCACCAATGATTTTCAAAGATGTTACATCTTGAGCGGTAAGCCCTTTTTCACTAAGAGCAGCAGCAAGTTCATTTTCAAAATCTCCCGTTGTTGTGTGAGTTACGGTCAGTTCTTCAGCAATCGCAGTGTAAGGAAGAAATGATAGGCACATTAAAGGTAAAATATATTTTTTCATAGTAATTCAAATTATAAAATCCCCTGATTGACTCAGGGGATATAGTGTATATTTTAGTGAATAGAAACTTTTACAACTTTTGAAGAATGATCGCTGATAGCCTTAACGATTACAATTCCCATCGGGAGTTCTGCTTTATTTACGGTAACATTGCTGCCGTTGTAGCTGGCCAACAATTTGCCGTCTAAAGCATAAAGATAAACCTGTGCAGATTCATTCTTGATGTTGTTGATAAGGATTTCTGTTGATGTTTGTGCGATAACAAAGTCATCATTAATTTCTACAGCATTCACGCTGCTCTCGCCATTGAATTCATATGCACCGATGTCCTTTTTACCGTTGGCATAAGCACCGCGAGCATCTGTTGCTGGGATGACATTGTTTTCTGTATATTCTGAAGAATTGTCCAAACCTGCATTTACAAGGATGCTTGATTCGCTATTGATTGGCAGATAAGCTGCTGCGCTGTTTTCAGCAAATTCCAGTTCTGTACCGAGACCGAATGTAGAGAATGCATATGAACTGGATTTACCCACAATATTGTTGCATGCTTCTTTGTCGCCATTCAAACTTGCATCGTCGATGTACTCGTTGATACCGTTTTCTTCACCTACAAGGACATTGTTGTAAGCTACGATAGATGTACGATCAGAATCTGCGATTGTCCAGCCTCCAAGAACGGCTGCTTTGTTGGCATATACTGCGTTATTGAACATATATACCGGTGCCAATTGGAAGTCGAGGCGAAGTGCTCCGTCATTGTTATAGAATGTGTTGTTTACAAGAGTTGTTGTACAGTCAGAATTACCTGAGATATCAATGGCTGCTTGATAAGCATCAGTACTTGTGTTGTTGATAAAGGTACTGTTGACTACTGTCAGACTATTTAATGAAGAGTAGCTTCCGCCTTCTGTTGAAGGGTCATAGATGGAAATTGCCGGACCCTGGCCGCCTTGTGTCAGGTCGTTATCGATGAATGCACAGTTTTCAACTGTCAAGCTGCTCGGAGTGTAGTCAGCATAACCGCAGTGAGTGATTGCTGCACCGCGTGCACCACCACCAAGGATGTAGTTGTTTTCGAAGTAAGAATTCTTGACAACAACGTCACCGCCACGGCAAGCGATTGCACCACCGCAGGAACCGCCTTCATTGTCGATAAATTTACAATTGTCGATTTCCAATGTTTTACCTGTGAAGAAAATTGCACCGCCCGGGAAGTATCCTACCTGACGACCATTTTGGAATGTTACGCCGGAGATCTTTACCTGACATCCAGTTGCTGCACGGAAGATACGGTTGGCTTCACCACCTTCATAACCCGGTTGTTCTGCACCTTTGATTGTAGTATTGTCACCGATGATAGTTACAATCTTATTTTCCATCAGGTCAAGTTTGCCAATCATGAAGGTTGCATCCTTTTCCAGATAAATGGTTGTTTCGGTGTTGTCTGTCAAGCTTAATACGGCTTGTTCTACGGTTTGGAACGGATTTTCTTTTGAACCGTCGTTACCGTCGTCTCCTTTTGGTGATACATAAAATTCAACAGCTGCATTTGCGCTGAATGTGCTGAGAACAGCGATTCCAAGTAATATAGATTTGAAGTTCATGATTTTTTTATTTTATAATACATTTGTAATTGAGTGATTCATTATTGTTTGTGATGCTAAGTACAACAATTCCTTGTGGCATAGCTGCTTTGTCGATAGATGTTGAGCCGTTTGTTGTCTTTGAGAAAACCTGCTTGCCATCAATTGTGTAAGCAAGGACAGTCATCGGCAAATTGGAAGAGTTGAGAACAACCAATGTTGATGCTGTGTTGAATACTTTAAATGCCGATTCATTAGAAACGGTTGTAGAAGTTACTCCTGCGGAACCTTCGAATTCATAAGCACCGATATCACGTTGGTCTTTTTTGGCAAATCCTCTAACGTCAGTCTGAGGAATCAGATTGTCTTTTGTGTATTCTTTAGAATCGTCAAGACCGGCGTTAATCAAAATACTGCTTTCTGTTGCAATTGGCAGATAGGGTACGAAATTGTCGTCTGATTTCAATGCGTTGGCAATACCAATTTTACCGATAGGATAATTGGTTTGAATGTCAACGATGTTATTGCAGCTTTCTTTTTCGTCATTGAAACATGGATCATCAATGCCTTCATTCACGCCTTTTTCTTTACCGCTTAAAACGTTATTATAAGCAACGATTGCAGTACGGTCAGAATCGGCAATGCTCATTTCTGACAAAACGCATGATTTGTTGGCAAGAGCAACATTGTTGAACATGTAGACAGGGGCAACTTGGAATTCCAAACGAAGTGCGCCGTCATTGTTGTTGAATGTGTTATTGATGAGATATGTTTCGCAGTCAGGGCCATGTGAAATGTCAATAGGAGCCTGATAAGCATTGGTACTTGTATTGCCGACAAAAGTACAGTTTACAACTTCCAATTTTTTCAAGCCTGTGTACTTACCACCGTTTTCATTTGGCAGTGAGGCATCATACGTTGCAATGGCTGTACCTTGACCTCCGTTTTTCAGTTTGTTTTTGTAGAATGTACTGTTGTATACGTACAGTTCACCACCAGTTCCGTCTTTTTTGCCAGCGTGTGTAATAGCACCACCTTCGGCAGCACCACCGATAGCATAGTTCTCATCAAAATAAGAATTGTTGATTCGGATAATGTTTCCTCTGCTGAAGATAGCATTACCGCCGCAACCTGATTCGTTTTTCACGAATTTGCAATGGTCGATGTTGAGTTCTTCTCCTTCAAAATAGATGGCACCACCTCCCAAGTATTCGATTTGGCGTCCGTTTTCAAAAGTCACGCCTGAAATAGATACCTTACAATTCTTTCCGATGCGAAGGATTCGGTTTGCTTCACCACCTTCTTCACCCGGTTTGTCTGCTCCGAGCAGTACGGTGTTATCGCCGATAATGGTTACAATCTTGTTTTCCTGAAGATCCAATTTGCCGATTTTGAAAGTGGCATAGGATTCCAAATGAATAGTTGTTTCAGTATTGTCAAACACATTCATTATGGCTTGTTCCACTGTTTCAAATGGAGCATTTTCAGAACCGTCGTTTCCGTCGTCTCCGTTAGGGGATACGTAATAGTCAACTGCTGCAAATGATGATATTGAGCCGAATAAAACTGCAGTGACAGTAGAGAGTAATTGTTTTGTGTTCATAATGAAATAATTTAGATATATAAGTTAATTAATTGCATTATTGGTATACTCGCACATAGTCGATTTTGTATGTAACAGGAAGGGCTGTGAGGTCGACACCTTGCTGTCCGCCCCAGCTTCCGCCAAATGCGAGGTTCAGAATAAGGTAGAAATCAAATCTGTATGGCCAGTCTTTCCAGTTGCTGGACGGTTTTTTTACTGCAAATTTCAATTTGTTGTCGACTAACCATGCGAGCTTGTCTTCTGTCCATTCAAGAGAATACACATGGTAGTCAGTTGTAGCAGTCGGCAAATAATATTCGCTGTGATATCTGTTGTTTGCACCCTGCTGGTTGACACAGTGGGCTGTGAAGTATACCTTGTTAGGTTCGAAACCGACAGCTTCCATGATATCAATTTCTCCACTGTTTGGCCAATATCCGTATTTGTCGTCGTTCGGCATGAGCCAAATAGCAGGCCATGTACCTAAACAAACCGGCAGTTTGGCGCGGACGTCAACACGGCAGTAGGTCCATTTTGCCTTGTCTTTGGTATGAATACTTGCCGATGTAACCTCGCGGACTTCTCCATCAATCATGGCATTGTCGTTCAGCGCTACGATATTGAGATTTCCGTCTGCCTGATAGCAGTTTTCAAGGCGGGCATTTGTATAGTATTGCATTTCGTTTCCACGGATGTAGCCAACTTCGTAGCTCCATTTTGCTTCGTCTACCAAACCTTCACCGTTGAATTCGTCGTTGAAAACCAATTTAGAATATCCGTCAGGAATAGGGATGATGTTTGTTGTTACTTTTTCAGTAGCGAGTTCTCCGTTGTCGTTCACAGTCAGACGCCAGTCAGATGTTGCCAGTCCACCGGCTTCGCCTGCCGACAGGGCGTAGGGTGTTGAACCGAGCTTTTGCTTTCCGATAATTTCAAAACCGTTGCCTTTGTCGATTTCTGTTTGGAGTGACAGGTTGCCTTTCTTCCAGTCGATCAAAGAGAATGAGCCGTTTTCAGCATCACCGTTGCCTATCATAAGATTGATGAGCCCCGATTTGTCGGTTTCCGTATCATGTCTTTCCGAATAGACCGTATTTCCGTCATTGTTTATAATAGAGAAGCGCACGGCTATTTCTTTGTCGGCAATGGCTGTGCCGTCAGTGTTTTGCAATGTCGCCTGATATTGGAAACCGTTTTGAGCAACGGCCGGCATTGCAAGTGACGCACAAAAAAGAAATATGGATGTGAATATTTTTTTCATAAGGTTCGATTATTCTTTAATGATTTTAGTAGATTGCTGAGAATGCATTGATGTTATATTCAGCACATATATTCCTTTGTCAAGTGACGAGCAGTCGATTGTATTCTGATTACCGTTGGAAGTACCTTGGAGGAGAGTACGTCCGTCGACAGCGGAAATGCTCCATTTGTATTCTGTCGGTTCGTTCCATTGTATATGCAGAATATTGCTGACCGGATTAGGATAAGCTTTTACTTCCGGTGTGTTTGCTACGGGTGTTTCTACACCTGACATGATGACCAGTTCCGGAGTGATGAATCCTTCTGAAACAATCATGCTTTCGGTTGTATATACTCCTGTAGCTGTTTCACCGACAGTCCATATGCCGTCGGCATTCTCGTTGGATGCTGTAGTCCAGCTTTGAGCAAGCGCCGCAGTTGTGGCTATTGTCAGGCATGATAATATAGTAAAGATTTTCTTCATGGTGCAGCAGTATTAATCCGTCACTTCTTTTGTGGAAATTTGTCCGTTGTCGTCGATTGTCACTTCCCAAGTCTTGCCGTTAGGTGACTGGAGTGTCACTTTCTGGGCGTTGTTTGCATATTGAGCGTAGGGGACACTGACCATTTGCTGAATGCCGGTGCTGACAAAGCCGTTGCCCTTGTCGATTTCCACTTCTATGAAATAAGGTCCGTCAGCCCAATTGATATCCGTCAGTGATACGTTGTTTTCTCCTTCACCGATATTCAAAAACAGTATGCCAGAGCCGGTAGTGGTGCAGGATTGTGTTTCGGAAAACAGAATGTCGCCATCGGTTGCTGTCTGGTGGATTTTTACACGGACGCTTACTTCCGTATCTTTTAAAGGTGTTCCGTCGTCATTTTTGACGAGCGCCTGATATTTGAATGTGTCAGGGGTTTGGGCAAAAGCCGAAACTCCGAAAGCAAAGATTGTTGCAATTGCAAGAAGAAATTTTTTCATATCTATTAATTGTTAGGTTCGGTTTTACGATTGTAAAATTAGTGTTTTGCCATAAAAGCGGATTTTGCAAGTGTTTTCTAAAGTTGAATGTTTAAATCAGCACTTTTATATTTGTTGCAGAAACTTGCAAAAATGTCGAATATGGTTGTGTAGAAGTGTTTTAGCCGGGAATTTTATTGAAAAATTCTTACATAGTCGATTGTGTAAGTTTGTGGCATGGCCGAGTAGTCGACACCCTTTTGTCCGCCCCAACCGCCGCCTACAGCCAGGTTGAGAATGAGGTAGAAAGGCTGGTCGTAGGGCCAGGATTCCCAGTTGCCTTCCGGTTTTGTCACGGTGAAGTATTCTACTCCGTCAACGAGCCATGTCAGGCGGTCTTCTGTCCATTCAAGAGCGTATGTATGGAATTGGCTGTCGATATTGGCTATCGGCTCCGAATGGTTTTTCTGAATGCCTACAGCATGGTTGAATTTTTCGCAATGAGCCGCAAAATGAACATTTTCGGGAGCGTAGCCAACATGTTCCATAATGTCGATTTCACCGCTTTTCGGCCAGTTGCCATAAACGCTGTGCTGCGGCATCATCCATATTGCCGGCCATGAACCTCTGAAGGATGGCAGTTTTGCGCGGACCTCAACATAGCAGTATTTCCAGTTGTGCAGTCCGCTTGTTGTCAGACTTGCAGATGTGACCGGACAGATTTTTCCGTCAATGCGTGCGCTGTCGTTTCGGGCAACAATGTGGAGCATTCCGTCTTTTTGAAAGCAGTTTTCAATGCGTCCGTTGGTGTAGTATTGTTTTTCTCCGTTTCTGACATAGCCGCATTCATAGGTCCATCGCTTGGAGTCGGGCAGACCGTCGCTGTTGAATTCATCCTGAAAAACCAGTTTGGTATAGCCGTTCGGAAATTTGATGGATTCCGCCGGAGTTCCGGCAGTTGCAGCCAGAGCTGTAGTCGCCAAAAGAGCGACGAGACAAGATTTTAGTTTCATTTGGGTTTTATGTTTGTTTGTGTTACAAAATTAGAATGTTCGTTTTTAGGGAGGTTGTAGAATTGAGTATCAAAAGTTGCACGCTTGAAAATGCGTTTTTTTATTGTTGCAAATGTTTTCAAAATTGTAGATTCGGATATTCAACAGGCTGTCAGACAATAAAAAACGCGGTGCTACATTTGTGTAGAATCGCGTTTTTAAAGGGCTTGTAATTGCTATGTATCTGCGTCAGTTGTGTCCTTTTTGTGGATTTCAACATATTTTGAAGGCGACATTCCGTAGAATTCCCGGAAGCTGTTGGAGAAGTGCGAAAGGGATGAAAAACCGGTAGCATAGGCGGTTTCCGATATCGACATTCCCTTTTGTGTCAACAGGAACGATGCGTTTCTCAGACGGGTTGTTTTGATGAAGTCGCTTGGGTTTTGGTTTGTAAGCTGTTTTAGTTTGCGTTGGAGCTGCGAACGGCTTATGCCCAGTTCCGTGCTGAGGAGTTCTACGGAAAGTGCCGGATTGGCCAGTTCCTTGTTGACCAGCGCTTCCAGACGTTCGATGAGCCGTTCGTCGGTCGATTTCACCTTGATATCCTCTTCCTTGATTTCGAGCTTGCCGGAGAATTTGTCCTTCATCGTCTGGCGCAGTTCAATCAGCTTGTTGATACGGGTTTTCAGGTGCTCTACGTTGAACGGTTTTGGAATATAGGAGTCGGCGCCGACTGCCAGTCCCTCAACTCTCTGTTCAACAGACGTTTTAGCCGTAAGCATGATGACCGGTATGTGGCAAGTCTGTGAATTTGTCTTGATTTTCTTGCAAAGTTCAATTCCGTTCATTTCCGGCATCATGATGTCGGTGATGATGCAGTCGGGCATTTCCTTGATGGCTTTTTCCAGTCCGATGCGGCCGTTTGTCGCTGTTGAAATCTTGTAGCTTGTACCGAGAATTTCGCTCAGATAGTTCAGAATGTCGGTATCGTCTTCAACTACAAGAATGGAGAAGTGCGCCTTGGTGTTGTCCGTAGTTTCTGCCTTCTGTTCAATAAAGTCGGCTGCTGAAGGCTGCGTAATGGTAGCCAGTTCCATATTGTTGGACCATGTCAGTTTTTCTTCGGGCTTCAGATAGGAATCGTCGCAGGGAAGTTGGAGCAGGAATACGGAACCGTTGCTCGAACTCTGTTCCACTATCAGCCGGCCTTTGTGGAGCTCTGCAAGACGGCGGGCCAGGTGAAGGCCGATGCCGGTACCCATTTTTGAAATGTTGTGTTCGGTCGGTATCTGGTAGAACCGTTCGAAGATAGTTTCCTGATATTCTTTCGGAATACCTATTCCGGAATCCGACACTCTGATACACAGCTGGTTGTCCTCGATGTTGGCACGAAGAGATATGTGTCCTTTGGCAGGCGTATACTTGAACGCATTGGAAAGGATATTGAAAATGACCTTGTCGATTTTGTCGTGGTCGATCCATAATTCCGGCATGGGATCGTCGGTAATCAGTTGATAGTCGATTTCCTTTTCTTTGGCAATTTCCGCGAATGAATTGTAGATGGTGGTCAGGAAGGCTTTTATGTCCGTCTTTTCGGCTTTCAGCGTAACTTCCGATTTGTCGAGTTTACGTAGTTCCATCACCTGGTTGACCAGGCGGAGGATACGTTTCCCGTTCTGGTCGATCATTTCGAATATGTGCTTGTCTTCCTGGTTCTTTGTCTGTTTGATGAGTTGCTCAATCGGGCTCAGAATCAAGGTAAGCGGAGTACGGATTTCGTGTGAAATGTCGGTGAAGAACTGGATTTTTGATTCCATAATCTTCTTGTCGTTTTCCTTGACCAGGTCATCGTGCTTGCGTTGAAGCTCTTTCCTGACATATCGCAGGGTGGCATAGGCTATTGCAACGACAAGGAGAAAGTAGATGACCTTTGCCCACCACGTCAGCCAGAATGGGGGAGTGATGACGATTGTCAGCGAGCGTTCCAGTTCACGGCCGCCCGGAAGGCTTGCCTTTATCCGCAGGATGTATTCGCCCGGTTTCAGGTTCGTATAAGTGACAAGGCGCGATTTGAGCGACTGCTCTTTCCATGTCTGGTCGAAATTTTCGAGCATGACCTGATAAGTTACCCGCTCCGGCGAATTGTATTCTATGCAGGAATATCCGATGGAAAAATTCTTTACGTCGTAGCGCAAATAGATTTTGTCGCAGGCGTTCAGTGCTTTGGTCAGAATTCCGTCGTCGCTGATTTTTACAGGGTCGTTGTAGATATACAGGTCTGTCAGTACGAGATTTAGCAGGTCGTTGGTGTTCTCGGAATTAAAGGGAACAAAAGTAGTCACACCGTTTATTCCGCCGAAGAACATTTTTCCGTCTTTGGCCTCAAAGCTTGCACCTCTGCGGAATTCGTTGCTTGCTATTCCGTCGGTGGTAAAGAAGTTGGTGAAGAGTTTGGCGGTGGTGTCATATTTCGATAGTCCGTTGCAGGTGCTGATCCACAGATTGTTGTTGTGGTCGATTTCAATACTGTAGATGGTGGAGTTGGGCAACCCGTTTTTCTCCGTGTAGACTTTCGTTTCGCCTTTCGGACTGATTGAGATCAGTCCCTCCTTGGTTCCTATCCATATATTGCCGAAAGAATCCTGCTTGATGGAGTATATCGAATTGTTTGGGAGTTTGCCGTTGGACGTGTTGTAGTCGGTGAATTTTTTGGTTTTCAGGTTATAGCAGCTGATGCCTGCATCGCTTGTGCCAATCCAGGCGGTGCTGTTCTTGTCGATGAGGATAGCCTGAATGGAATTGCTGAGAATTTGCCCGCGTGACTTCATTAAATTGTATTGGAAGAAATCGGCCTGCTTTGTCTGCGGGTCAAAAATCACCAGTCCGTCCTGGTTGGTACCGATCCAGATTTTTTTGTCTGGTCCTTCATAGAGAACATTGATGTCCTTTACCTCTATCCCTTTGTGTGAAAGGTCAATATGCTCAAACGAATCACTGCCCGGGTTGTATTTGAACAAACCGTACAGGAAGCTGGCGGCCCATACGTTCTGGCTGCTGTCCTCAATGATGGATAGGATGCTTTTTGCACGCAGGCTGCTGCCGTGGTAATGTTTCTTGACTGTCCTGTTTTGGTCGAGCCGGTAAATTCCGTCGCCGTCCGTTCCAATCCAGATGTCACCGTTGTGGTCGTTCATCACGGAAAGAGCGCATTCCGTCCCAATGCTTTGTGAAGGGTTGAACGGATTGTACCAGATGTTTTTGAACTTGTTCGGGTTGGGAGGAATCATCATCACACCTTTCTGATAGATGGCTACCCAGATGTTGCCCTGCTTGTCTTCAAATATGTCGTGGATTTTCAGGTGGTTGCAGTCCATGTTTTGAAGATTTGTCTGATAGGTGTTGATTTTCTGGCTTTCAAAATCGTAGTATTTCAATCCGGCTCCGTCCGTTCCGATCCAGATGTTTTTCTTGCTGTCGTTGGAGAGTACGTAGACATTGTCGTCGCACTGGATATAGTTTCTTGTAAAAGAGTTGGTCGTATAGTCATACAAGTCAATTCCGCCGTCTATGGTGCCTACAAGAATATTCCCGCTGGGAGCTTCTACGATAGAGTATATCTTGTTGCTCGACAGCGATTTTTCATTGTTGGGGTCATGACGGTAGGAGGTAATGGTATGGGTGTTTGTATTGAGGATGCTGATGCCGTTGTCCTGCGAACCTATCCAAATGTTTCCGAATCTGTCTTCAAACAGGACATTGATTTTGTTGCTGCAAATATTACTATTGGTGTTGAGGTAGTATATCGGTTCGCGAGTTCCGCTTTTCAGGCAAACGATGCCCGAACGGCTTGTCGAGAACCAGATGTTGCCTTTCGAGTCTTCAATGATGGAACTGATGTAGCTGAAACTTGTGATGTGGGGATAGGCCAGCTTGATGGATTCAAATCTTTCCGTCGTTTTGTTGAATCGCTGTATTCCGTCGGCTGTTCCAATCCAAAGGTATCCTTCCCGGTCTTCCGTCACGGTCAGTACGGAATTGCTGACGAGTGAGGTGCTGTCACCGGCGTGGTGGTAGTAGGTCGTGATGTTTTGTCCGTCGAACTTGTTGAGCCCGTATTCGCTGCAAACCCAAATGAAACCTTCACTGTCCTGATATATATTATTGATATGGCTGTTGGAGAAGGTATAGAATTTCTCTGAATTTGCCCTTGCAAATAAAGTGCAAACGAGAAAGACAAGCGGCAATATGAATTTAAAGCGTCTCATTTTGTCAATTGCTCAATGAAAACTGATTTTAAGGATATGTATAGTTTGTTTATGGTTATGTTGCCTTATTCCGCAACTATAGTGCAAATATATGTATTAATCTACATATCTGAAAAGCCTGTTCTACAATTGTGAAATAGAATGCGACATAAATGCAACTGAGCGAGCAAGATTGAAAACTTGAAAATTTTTTATGAAAATGATATTGGAATGTGTTTCCTAATTTTGTAGTGTGAAAGCGAAAACAAACTAACCATAAACCTTAAAAATTTAAATTATGACTAAAAATTTGACGACAGGCAAATCTCTCAAATTTTGGCAAGTTTTGCTGACCGTGTGCCTTGCGTTATTTTTCACTTTTCCGATGTATGCGCAGGGCGTACATGTAAGCGGACAAGTGCTCGACGGGAACGAACCGCTGGCCGGTGCGACCGTAGTTGAAAAGGGAACGAACAATGCGACCATGACAGATGCTGACGGGCGATATTCGCTGACAGTCGGTGCGAATGCCGTGCTCTCTGTTTCTTACATCGGTTACCGGACTGCAGAGGAACGGGTGAACGGCAGGAAAAATGTCGTGTTTCTGATGCAAGTTGAATCCAACGAACTGGAAGAAGTCGTAGCCATCGGTTATGGCGTTCAAAAGAAAAAATTGGTCACCGGAGCCACCGTGCAGGTGAAAGGTGACGATCTGGTGAAACTGAATACCGTTAGCCCGCTTGGAGCTCTTCAAAGTAAAGCTCCGGGTGTGAACATCGTTAAGAACAGCGGTAAGCCAGGCGACGGTTTTAAAGTTAATATCCGTGGTTTGGGTACAATCTACAATTCCTCACCTCTATATATTATAGACGGTGTGCCCAATGGGGATATCAATTTGCTGAATCCGAATGACATTGAAAGCATCGATGTGCTGAAGGATGCTGCATCGGCCGCCATTTACGGTGCGCGTGCTGCCAACGGTGTTATCTTGATTACTACCAAGCAGGGTAAGAAAGGCAAGCCTGACATTCAGTATGATTTTTATTATGGCTGGCAGTCAATTCCAAAGACGGTGACTCCGTTGAACGCTCAGCAATATGTTGAAATGTTGGGCCGTACAGGTTTGACTGACGACGAAATCGCTGCTGCAGTGCCTATGTGGGACCAAATCCAGTCGGGCGAGTGGACAGGTACCAATTGGCTCGATGCCATGAAGGTTGACAATGCCGGACAACAAAGCCATTCTCTTTCCATTGCCGGCGGTAGCGACCGTTCCACTTATTCGTTAGGTTTCTCGTATATTTCGCAGGAACCGACCATCGGTGTGAACCGCGACGACGTGAAGCAAGAATATGAAAGATACACGGCTCGAATCAATTCGGAATATTCGCTGATCAAACACAACGACCGTGATATCTTGAAATTTGGTGAAACTTTGACAATGGCATTTGTCAACAGTACCGGTATGAACCAGGGTACTGGCAATATGTATTGGAACGATGTGCGCAACGCACTTACTGCAAGCCCGTTGTTCCCGGTTTACGAAAGTGAGGACAAATTCGGATGGCCGGTTCTGCTGGATACTGACGAAACAAACCCGATTGCTGAAATGTATTACCTCCGTTCATTTGTGAACAGCCGCAACTATTCAGCACGTGGTAACTTGTATTTGATTTTGGAACCGATCAAAAATTTGCGTTTCAAGAGTACGTTCGGTTATGCTTTCAACGGATGGAACAGTAGAGAATATGTGCCGGAATATCAGTTGAACGAAAAATCATATGCTAAGACTGACCGTGTATCTCAGGGTGCCGGTAATGGTTTGCAATGGAGTTGGGACAACACGTTGTCATACGACTTTACTCTGTTTGACAAACACGACTTTAATGTACTTATCGGTACTTCCATGGAAAAATGGGGCTTGGGTGCCGACGTCAACGGTACTAACCGTGATTCTGAATTCTCTGATTTCGAACATGCTTATCTGAGCAATGTCAAGACGGTTTCTTCTGAGTATACCTCTGTATCGGGTGCTCCTTGGGAAATCGGATCACTTGTGTCATTCTTTGGCCGTCTCAATTATGATTATGAAGGACGCTACATGGCATCTGTCGTTATGCGTGGTGACGGTTCCTCTAACTTTGCCCGCGGACATCGTTGGGGATTCTTCCCTTCCTTCTCTGCCGGCTGGAATTTGGCTCAGGAAAATTTCATGGAAGGTACTCGCGACTACCTCGACATGTTGAAGTTGAGAGCAAGCTGGGGTGAAAACGGTAACAACCGTATCCCGACTTTCCGCTATTTGTCGACAATTGCTTTCGGTACTGCTACCAATGCCGCCTGGTACTATTTTGGAACAGACAAGTCGGTTCCTACCATCGGTGCATATCCTGATTTGATTGCCAATGAAGATTTGAAATGGGAAACATCCCGTCAGGTTGACGTCGGTGTCGATATCCAGATGTTGGGCAACCGTTTGGGCTTTGCTTTCGACTGGTATAACAAGAAAACTTTGGACTGGCTGGTTCAGCCGACCGGTTTGGGTATCTGGGGAACAGGTTCACCTTACATCAACGGCGGTGACATTGAAAACAAAGGTGTTGAATTTTCGATTAGCTGGAACGACAATATCGGTGACTTCAGCTACGGCGTTTCTGCCAATCTGTCCCACAACAAGAATAAGGTGCTCCGCATTGCTAATGGCGATGGCTTGATTCAGGGTACAAGCGGTATCCTTGCTCAAAATACAACTTCTTTCTATCGTGCAGAAGAAGGTTTTCCGTTGGGATATTTCTATGGCTACAAAACAGCCGGCATTTTCCAGAACGAGGAACAAATTCAGAATTACATCAGCCCGACAACCGGCGAACCGATTATGCCGTCGGCAAAACCCGGTGACGTGATTTTCCAGGATTTGGACAATGACGGAACGATTACAACCGATGATAGAACCATGATTGGTAACCCGTATCCGGATGTGACTTATGGCGTGTCGTTGAACCTTGCCTACAAGGGCTTCGATTTCCTTATTAACGGTTATGGCGTAGCCGGCAATCAGATTGCCCGTTCATACAGAAGTGGAACAGACAAGCCTTACGACAACTATATTACTGACGATTATCTGAACAGCTGGCATGGAGAAGGCACTTCCAACCGTCTGCCTGCTATCAACGGTTCTGCAATCAACTGGCAGTATGTATCTGACCTTTATATTGAAGACGGTGACTATTTCCGTATCACCAACATCACTTTGGGTTATGATTTCAAGAAGGTGTTCAAGCAGTTGCCTTTGCAACAGTTGAGAGTCTATGCTTCAGTGACAAATCCGTTTACATTCACCAAATACACAGGAATGGATCCGGAAGTTGGTTACGGTGGCGGTGATACTTGGGCATCAGGTATTGACTTGGGTTATTATCCTGGATCACGTACTTATATGATTGGAGTCGGCATTAAATATTAATTATCAATATAGCAATTTATTATGAAAAAAATATTATCCGCACTGCTTTTGTGCAGTGCATTGTGTGGCTGCGAAGATTTTCTCGATAGCGAGAATCTGACCAAAAAGGACACAAGCAACTATCCGGAAACGACATCTGACGCTGACCAGCTGCTGACTGGTGTCTATTCGATTATCGGACGTGTAGAACCGTTGTGTTCACCATATTTCGTTTCTGAACTGATGTCGGACGACTGCTTCGGCGGCGGTGACCAAAACGACTTGTCGTGCAAGGCCATTGACCAGTTTAAAAAGTCGAGCAACGATATGTTTAGAAATGGCTGGCGCGCACATTATTTTGGTGTGTTCCGAAGCAATTTTCTGATTTCCGAGCTTGATAATATCCAATGGGACAGTGAGGAAGACCGTGCAAGCATTGAAGGTCAGGTCCGTTATCTGCGTGCTCACTTCTATTTTGAAATGTCGAAGCTTTGGGGTGAAGTTCCCTTGGTAACAACTCCTGACGCTGTCAATATCCCGAAAACTCCGGCTGCTGAAACTTATGCCCTGATTGCTTCCGACTTGAAGAAAGCTATCGAATTGCTCCCGTCACAACGCATCCAGGAAATGCCGACATCGGATCTGGGCCGTGTGACAAAATGGGCGGCTGAAGCCTTGATGGCACGTGTATTCCTGTTCTATACAGGTTATTATCAAAAGGAATCGCTTCCTTTGACCGAAGGAGGTGAGGTTACCCGTCAGGATGTGATTAATTGGATTGTAGACTGTATTGAAAACAGTGGTCACGACTTGGTGCCTGATTTCCGTAATCTTTGGCCGTATTCCTATGTGCAGGATTACAAGTACACTGCTGACAACGGTTTGTCATGGGCCGGTGACGGTAACATTGAAACGGTGTTTGCCGTAAAATATTCTACACTTGGTAACTGGGATTCTACTTCTCAAAAGTGTAATCAGTACTGTCTGTATTATGGCTTGAGAGGTCAGTCCAACTATGTTTATACGTTCCCGTTCGGACAAGGATGGGGCATGGGTACTGTCAATCCGAAACTTTGGGAAGATTGGGATGATAACGATATTCGTAAGAAAGCGTCGATTCTCGACTGTACCGACCGTTCTGAATTCCGTCTGTACGTGAAAGGCGGCGGCAACCTGATGGACGAAACTTATTACATGAATAAGAAAATGACTCCTATCAATGTCTATACGGATGCGACCAAATCCAATGTCGTAAACTACAGTAACGAACTTTATGGAATGACAGAAACCAACTTCCAGTTGAACAATACGCAGGATTGTGTGACAATGCGTTTTGCCGATGTACTGCTGATGGCAGCAGAACTTGGTGCTCCGAATGCTCAGGCATATCTGGACCGTGTGCGTAGCCGCGTTAATTTGCCTTCCGTACCTGCAACGCTGGAAAACATCAAGAAGGAACGCCGCTTCGAACTTGCATTCGAAGGCGTACGCTATTACGACTTGTTGCGTTGGCATGATTGGGATGTCATTACGGAAAACCAGACGAACATTCAGGTCTATAATAGAAAAGTTCCACAGAAAAAGACCGTTACATTCCGACCGGAAACTGGCGGATTCGTTCAAATTCCTGAAACTGAAATTGAACTTTCACAGGGTGTATTGACACAGAATCCGGGTTGGGAAGGTTCTGATAACTATTATGAATAACAGATGATTTGAGCTATGAAAAAGTGGGGTATTCACAAATGGGGCATTCTGTTTTTCGCCGCAGCCATGATTTGTTCCGGCTGCGACATGCAGAAAAACGGTTCGAGCCATGATTATGAATTGAATTCGGACGGTTTGCGCGATTTCTTGAGTAAAACGGCTCAGCGCGGCATCATGTTGGGACATCAGGACGATCTTGCCTATGGCAATGTCTGGAACGATATTCCCGGCGCTTCCGATGTGAAGTTCGTGTGTGGTGACTATCCCGCTGTTTTTGGTTGCGATATTGGTGGTTATGAAACGGGTGGAAAACTGAGCGTCGACTCGTTGTCGTTCGATAAGATTCGAAAGTGCATGGTCGAGGCTGAAAAATTGGGGGGCATTTCAGTGGTTCGCTGGAGTGCTTCCCTCCCAACCGTTTTTTCCGATAAAAAAGCTGATTTGGTGCAACTACTTCCCGGCGGTAAGGCTCATGCAGTTTTCAAATCGTATCTGGATTCTGTTGCATCATTTTTTAATAGTTTGAAGGATGAAGAGGGACGCACTTTTTCTGCGATATTCCAGCCGTTCTAC
Organism: uncultured Porphyromonadaceae bacterium; assembly: GCA_900548875.1. Lineage (GTDB taxonomy): Bacteria > Bacteroidota > Bacteroidia > Bacteroidales > Muribaculaceae > Limisoma. The sequence continues at coordinate 42,386 of URMA01000018.1, forward strand.
TGTCCGAATGATTCGGCTCACTGGTGGTTTGAAGCGGAGGATTCCCCTCAAGTTTTTCGGGAAGTGTGGAAGTACACGTGTGTATATCTGAAAAAAGAAAAGAAGGTTCACAACATTCTTTTTGCCTTTTCTATGAAAGCTCCGGTTTCTGCGGAAATGTTGATGAATTACTATCCCGGTGATGAGTATGTCGACATTGTCGGTTTCGATTATTTCTACGATCCCGACGTGATGACAGTTGAGGAGTATTCAGCAGAATTGAAAAACAGTTCTTGTGTTGTGGCAGGTTTTGCCACTCATCGAAAAAAGCTTTCGGCAATCACGGCTACCGGAATGCAGGGTATCAAAAATCCACATTACTTTACCCAATATGTAATGTCTGCAATCGAAGATGTACCACTTAGTTATATATTATTCTGGAAAAATTCATCGAAAACCGAAACATATTACCATATCCCTGTCAAGGGTCATCCCTCGGCCGACGACTTTGTGGAATTTGTCAATAATCCAAAAATCTTGATGGCTTCGGATTTGGCAGGGGAAAATTTTTAAAACTGAAGAATGAAGAAAATCGTATTTGCGCTGTCATTGGTATTGGTGTCGACTGTAGCTGCTAAGGAGACGCCCGTATATTTGGATGACAGCAAGCCTATTGAAGAAAGAGTCGAGGATGCTTTGTCAAGGATGACACTCGATGAAAAGATAGCAATTTGTCATGCACAGTCCAAATTCAGCACTCCGGGATGTCCGCGTCTGGGTATTCCTGAAATATGGATGAGCGACGGCCCTCACGGAGTAAGGATGGAGTTTGATTGGGACGACTGGACGCATGCCGGCTGGACAAATGATTCGTGTACAGCCTTGCCGGCATTGACTTGTCTGGCCGCTTCTTTTAATCCGGAACTGGCTTTTGAATATGGAAATGTGATAGGCGAGGAGGCTCGGTTCAGAAAAAAAGACATTATTCTCGGACCGGGAGTCAACATTTACAGAACACCTTTGAGCGGCCGCAATTTTGAATATATGGGTGAAGACCCCTATCTTTCGTCTACGTTGGTTGTTCCTTATGTTAAAGGACTTCAGCAGAATGGTGTGGCTGCATGCGCAAAGCACTTTGCATTGAACAATCAGGAAAAATGGAGAGACCATATTAACGTTGTGGTAAGCGACCGGGCTCTCAATGAAATATATCTGCCGGCTTTCAAAGCAGCCGTTACCAAGGGCGGTATTTGGGCAATCATGGGTTCTTACAACAAATACAAGAATCAATATTGCTCACATAACGATACTTTAATTAATAAGATACTTAAAGGCGACTGGAAGTTTGATGGGGTAGTCGTTACCGACTGGGGTTCGGCTCATGACACTTATGAAGCTGCCATGTATGGACTTGACATCGAGATGGGTTCTTGGACAAACGGTCTGACATGGGGCTTGAGTTCAGCCTATAATAATTACTACATGGCAGAACCTTTGAAAAAGAAAATTGTAGCCGGCGAGATTCCCGTGTCTGTTCTGGATGAGAAGGTTCGTCGGATTTTGAGACTGTGTTTCCGGACCAATATGAACCGTTTCCGTCCTTTCGGCTCTTTTCAGACAGAAGAGCATGCTCAAGTTGCACAAAAAGTGGCGGAAGAGGGCATTGTTCTGTTGAAAAACGACAAGAATATTCTTCCAATCGTAAAAGGAAAATATAAGAAAATAGCTGTAATCGGCGAGAATGCCGTTAAGCAGTTGACAGAAGGCGGCGGTTCTTCCGAATTGAAACCGAAGGTGGTCATTTCTCCTTTGCAGGGAATGAAAGACTGCTATGGTGATGCCGTAGAGTTTAGTCTGGGTTATGCTTCCGGCGCTCCGAACTACAGCAACGAATTGCCTTCAGGCTTGGATGCCGATTCTCTGCGCAGGGCTGCTGTCGATTTGGCCGCTCGTTCGGAGATTGTAGTGTACTTTGGCGGGTTGAACAAGAATTTCACTCAGGATTGTGAAGGTGACGACCGTCGGTTCTATCATTTGCCTTTCGGTCAGGATCAGTTGCTGGAAGAAATGCTGAAAGTGAATAAAAATATTGTAGTAGTCATTATCAGCGGTAATGCTGTCGACATGCCGTGGGAGAAAAAAGTTCCGGCCATTGTTCAGTCATGGTATCTGGGTTCTTATGCCGGTACGGCAACGGCAAATGTGCTGTCGGGTAAGGTGAACCCGTCCGGAAAAATGCCGTTCTCCTGTCCGATGAAGCTGGAGGACAATTCGGCTCATTACTTTGGAGAACGTTCATATCCGGGTGTGGACAGTACTGTCTATTATATGGATGACATTCTTGTGGGTTACCGCTGGCATGATACGAAAAAAATCAAACCCCGCTACGCTTTCGGATATGGACTTTCATACACGACTTTCAAGTATGGTGAAATTTCCGTTGATAAGGATGTATGTTCTTCTACCGACACTGTTCGCGTGTCATTGGAAGTTGAAAATACTGGAAATGTTGACGGAGCAGAGTGTGTGCAGTTCTATGTAGGTCAGAAGTCGCCGTCTGTTGTCCGTCCGGTGAAGGAACTGAAAGGCTTTAAAAAAGTATTCTTGAAAGCGCACGAAAAACAGGTGGTAACCATTGATTTGCCGGTTGAGACATTTGCATTCTACGATGAGCCGACACAAAAATGGAAAGTGGAAGCCGATACATATACTATTTCGGCTGG